>JAAEQP010000917.1 GCA_024231375.1 bacterium
ACTGGGACTGTTGAGGAAGTCGTCTGCGCGCGAAAGGACAAGCGAAAAACCGGGACTGTACCAAGCGGAGTCCGCCGTAGGCGGACGAAGACGGGACTGTCCCAGGTCTTTTCGCGGCCCGTGCGCGTGTCCCCCGCTTATCGCGGGCTACAGAGGAGGCACCATGGCACACCCCTACGAATCAAACAAGAGCCGCGGCACAACACGGCGTGATTTCCTGAAGAACTCGACTGTCGTGGCCTCTGCCGCGGTGACCGGAGCGCACAGCATCGCGAAGAACGCATATGCCGCCGGTAGCGATACCATCCGTGTCGGCATGATCGGCTGCGGTGGACGCAATACTGGTGCGGCCGTGGAAGCCCTGACGGCGGACCCGGGCAACAGGCTCGTCGCCATGTGCGACATCTTCATGGACCGTGTCAAAGCCAGGCGCGAACGGCTCAGCGCGCAGATGAAGGGCCAGGTCACAGTCGACGACGACCACTGTTTCGCGGGGTTCGACGGGTACAAGCACGTCATCGAGGCCTCCGACGTAGTGGTGATTGCCAACGCGGCCAAGTTTCACCCGCTTCATGCGATGACGGCGCTCCAGGCAGGCAAACACGTCTTCGTCGAGAAACCCCACGGCATCGACCCCGCCGGCATCAAACTCATGCAGCAGGCGGCCGACGTGGCGAAGGAGAAGGGGCTGTGCCTGGTTTCGGGACTGCAAA
>JAAEQP010000918.1 GCA_024231375.1 bacterium
TCGCGGCCCTGCCCGAGACTCTTGTACAGACGCTGGGCTTCGTCGAAGCTGGATTGGCTCACGGCGCCTTCGTCGAACAAGGCCTTGACCCGGTTGAACTCGCGTTCCGCCTCGGTGTAGTTGATGTCCACAATGGCCCGTTCCTTCTGGGCAATGGCGAGATTGTCGCGCATCTGGCGGGCACGGACATCCGCACCGTCGAGGTCTTCTGACTTGGGTTTGGCCACGTCCACGCCGGTGATCTGGGTGCGGGCCTGTTCGATGAGGGCTTCCATACCCTTGATTTGCTGCTCGAGGGTGAACAGTTCCACCTGGGCCACGACATCGCCTTTGGTGATGCGGTCGCCTTCCTCAAGCGCAATGCGTTCGAGGGTGCCCGAGACCGGCATGTCGATGAGGTAGTCCTTGTCCAGCCGGGTCTTGGCGTCCTCGGCGATGTACTCGCGCACCGTGGCATGCGTGACGTGGGTCACCTCGGTGGGCACGCCGCGTCCGCGCAATCCGAGCACGGCCAGGACCGCGACGGCGGCCAACACCGCGCCGATAAGAATCCGTTTCATTGTTTGTGACATTGCTGCAACCTAAGTATGTGACCCAACTGAACGATTGTGCCGTTGTGCGGGGGAGAATTCAATCCACAGGTCCTAGCAGTGTGCTTCACAATTGAGGGCCACTATCAAGGGCGCTTCGCAAGAAAGGGGACAGACACGTCTCGCTCGAAGATTCGCTCGCTTGAGTCAGTCCCCCTTTTGCTCCGCTTTGTGGCCCATTTCTCCTGAAACGACAACGATTCATCAGATTGGTGCGCATCATCAGGCCCGGTGTTTGAAGCGGTCGATGAGCACGGCGGCGAAGATGACCAAGCCTAGCGTGACCTGTTGCCCGAAGGACTCGACCCCGGTCCAGGTAAGGCCGCATTCGAGCACGGAGATAACCAGCAATCCCAACAGCGTGCCCCCGACGGAGCCTTGACCGCCGCTGAGGCTGGTGCCGCCGACCACGACGGCGGCGATGACGCCCAACTCGAAGGCCATACCCGATTTGGCCTCGCCGGTGCCCATCTTGGACGACAGCAGGACTCCGCCCACCGCTGCCAACAGGCCGCACAGGGCATAGACCACCCACTTGACCCGGGCTACGCGGACGCCGCTAAGCCGTGCGGACTCTTCGTTCCCCCCTATCGCGCGTACGTGGCGTCCGAACCGGGTACGGTTCAGGAGGATGGCGCCGCATGTGAAGATGGCGAGCATAACGATCACGGCAATGGGAATGCCGAGTATCCGGTACCGACCGACGATGGTGTACGCGATGGGCAGCGGAGATACGGGCAGCCCATCCGTGATGATATACGCCAGACCGCGCAACGTGCTCATGAGGGCGAGGGTGGCGATGAACGGTGGAATGGCGAACCGGGTGATGACGAATCCGGCGATGCCGCCGGAAGCCATGCCGACGGCCATGGCCGCGCCCATACCGACCACTATCCAGAGCCAGACGGGATCGCCGCCGTGCTTCACCACCAACGCGCACACCACGCTGGCCAGCGCCACCACGGACCCCACGGACAGGTCGATGCCACCCGTGAGGATAACGAAGGTCATGCCGACCGACAGCACGCCGTAGACGGCGGATCGGTTGAAGATATTCACCAGGCTGCCGGGAGACAGGAAGGAGTTTTCGCCTTGCCAACGCGCGACGCATTCGAAGACGATGAACTCCATAGCGAGAGCGGCGATGAGGAACGTATACGCGCCGAAGAGGTTCTTCAGCCGCGCTGCCGCCGGAGCGTCATCCTGCATGGGCGAGGGTTTCTCCCGTCGCCAGGTGCATGATGCCTTCCTGGGTGGCCTCGTCCCGGGACAGCTCGCCGGCCAGGTGGCCTTCGTGCATGACGAGAACGCGGTCGCACATGCCGAGCACCTCGGGCAATTCGCTGGAAATCATGAGAATGCATACGCCCTTTCGGACGAGTTCGTTCATGAGCTTGTAGATTTCGACCTTGGCGCCCACGTCGATGCCGCGGGTGGGTTCGTCGAAAATCAGGAACCGGGATTCAGTAAACAACCATTTCGCCAACACCACCTTCTGCTGGTTGCCGCCGCTGAGGTTCTGAGTGGCCTGTTCGATGGTGGGCGTCTTAATCTGCAAGTCGTCGACGTACTTCTGCGTCACCTCGCGCTCGCGCGTGCGGTTCACAAACATCAGGTTGACGAGCGATCCGAGGTTGGCAAGTGTCGTGTTCTCGCGAACCGTCATGCCGAGGACCAGTCCCTGGTTCTTGCGGTCTTCGGTGAGGAGGCCGATGCCTTGGCGGATAGCGTCCTGGGGCGAACGCACAGTGATGGGGGTGCCGTCCAGGAAGATCTGGCCGCCGTCGATACGGTCCGCGCCGAAGATAGCGCGTGCCACTTCCGTGCGGCCGGCGCCCACCAACCCCGTTAGCCCGACGATCTCGCCGCCGTGCAGCGAGAAGTTCACGTCCTCGAACGCGCCGGTCCGGCTCAACCCCTCGACGCGCAGGCGTTCCTCGCCGCGGTCGAAGGTCTCCTTGGGAAACTCGCTGGTGAGTTCGCGGCCCACCATCATGCGGATGATGTCTTCCCGATTCACGTCGCCGACCGCATTCGTGCCGATGAATTCGCCGTCGCGCATCACGGTGACCCGGTCGCCAATCTCGAAGATCTCCTCCAATCGGTGGGAGATGTAAATCATGCCAATGCCCTGCTGCTTCAGGCCGTGAATCAACTCGAACAGGGCGTTTAGCTCGTGTTCGGTGAGCGTGGCGGACGGCTCGTCCATGACGATAATCTTCGAGTTGAACGACAACGCTTTGGCGATCTCGACCATTTGCTGCTGGGCCACGCTGCATTCGTTGACGGGTTTTCGCACGTCCAGGTCGACACGAATTCGCGCGAGGATCTCGCGCGCGTCGTTGTACATCTTGGTCCAGTTGATGAACGGCGTCTTGCCGATTCGCGGCTCGCGGCCGAGGAAGATGTTTTCGGCGACGCTGAGATAGGGGCTGAGATTGAACTCCTGGTAAATCATGCTGACACCCAACTGCTGGGCATGATGGGGCGACGTGATGTGGACCGGTTCGCCTGACAACAGAATCTCGCCGGAATCCATGGGCTGGGCGCCCGCCAGGATCTTCATGAGCGTGGATTTGCCCGCGCCGTTCTCGCCCACCAGGCACACCACCTCGCCGGGACGCAGATCGAGATGTCCCTGGTTCACGGCAAGCACGCCGGGAAAGCGCTTCACGATCTCGCGCATCTCCAATACGAATTCGCTCATGAGTTCTGATCCTTCTGGAGACTTTCCTTGTCGATAATGCCGACTTCGACCGGCACCACCGCCGGCACCTCTTCGCCCGCGAAATGCGCTGCAATGATCTCAACTGCTTTGCGACCGATGGCGCGGGGATATTGGACCGTGTCGGCCTTGAGGGCGGTGCCGCGAAGAATGGCGTCTCGCGCTTCGGGCGTGCCGTCGTATCCGACGATGATGATCGTATCCGCCAACCCGGCCTCTTCGGCCGCGGCGAGCGCGCCCAGCGCCGAATCGTCGTTGATGCCGAAGATGGCGTTCAAATCCGGTCGGGCCTGAAGCAGGTCTTGCGAGGCGGTAAGGGCCTTGCCGCGCTGTCCGCTACCGGGGGCCTTGGCGACAATCTCGATGTCGGGAAACGCCGCCAGCGCTTCCTCGAACCCGCGCACGCGTTCCTGCACCGAAGCCACTTCAGGATTGTCGATGATGGCCACCGTACCCTTGCCTTCGAGCAAGGCGGCGAGGCGCTTGCCGATGACGCGGCCGCCTTCCACGTTGTCCGAAGCGATATGCGACACCACGTCGGCGCCATGAGCGGCAATGTCGACCGTGAACACGGGGATGCCTTTGGCGCGGGCATCCGCGATGACGGGCGTCATGCCTGCCGAGTCGGAGGGCGACACCACCAGCGCATCCATACCCTTCACGATGAAGGTGTCGAGTTGCTCGATCTGCCTGGCTCCGTCGAACTCGCAATACTGAATCATGAGATCGAGTCCGCGGTTCTCGGCTTCCTTGGCCATTTCGTCGGCCAGGTCCTGGTAGAAGACGTGGCCCTTGGTCAGCAGAGACGCGCCGATCCGCTTCTGGGCGGGGCCGTCGTCGGTTCCTGACGGTCCGCATCCGGTCAAAGCCACTAGACATACCAACCCAAATGCACACATGCGCCACGATTTCATTGCGGTTCCCTCCTGTGGAATACCGCCTATGCTACTGAGATCCGGCCCGTATTGGCAAATGGACACGCACGCCCCGGTTGACCGTCCACCTGCCCGGTGTTAGCATCGCGACGGACAACTGCGAGGCACTCGTCCATGAATGTACTGATGTTGGGCATGCAATTTGGGCGTGCGGGGTCCGGGATGGGCGAATACCGGTCCGCGCGCGGCCATGACCTGCGGTTCCTTGGCGTGGAAGGCGACGTCGACTACACCTTCACGCCCCGGGAAACCGCTGCGGACGTCATCGCCCGGATTTCGGTGGAATGGCCCGTGGATGCGTTGGTGTGCTGGTATCCCGAGTTGTTTCCGCCCCCGCTCGATGTCGAGCATTTGCCGGTCAAGACCGTGGCGGTCGTGTCCGATTGGAACGTGTATCCCGCGCAATTGGAGCACAACCTTGCCCGGTACGACGTGGTTCTAACCGACGAGCTGGGGTCGCAAACCCTTCGGCTAGATGGCGCCACGCCACAGTACCTGTTTCCCCTGTACTCGCAGGAATCCCGCATCCATCGTTCGCACGACGTGCCACGCGACATCGACATTCTGTTCCTCGGCAACCTGAACCACGCGGTGCATGTTCAGCGGGGCCGAATGCTGGAGCAGGTGGCTGCATTGTCGGACCGGTACCGGGTCGTGATCGACTCGGATTTTTCAAAAGACGACTATGCCCGCATGCTGAGCCGCGCGAAGATCGTGTTCAACCATTCCATCCGGCGCGAGATGAACCTGCGCTGTTTCGAGGCGCCCGCCTGCGGGGCGCTGCTGTTCCTGGAGGAATCGAACCTTGAGGTACGCGACTATCTGGTAGATCGTGAGCATGTTGTGCTGTACCGTCCCGAGACCTTGGTGCCCTTACTTGAGCAGTACCTGGGAAGCACGGACGAGACCGATGCCATTGCCGAAGCGGGACGCGAGCGCGTCGCCGGACTGGCTATGGAACGGCGGCTAGACGACCTGTTCGACTGGATCGAGATGCAACCCAAGAGTGAGCGCGCGTTTCACGACGAGCCGGAGCCGGTCCGCCTGTTTCACACGTTCCTGATGTACGCGTCGGCCTTGCCGGATGGGCAGCGGGAGGCGGCTGGGCAGATGCTGGAAGAGGCAGTCGCCATGTTCCCAGAGCACTCGGAGTCCATGGCCGCGGCGGGCTGTGCCGCGTTGGAGGAAGCGGGGGCGCTCGCCGGTGACGAAAGGAAACGCCGCGCAAACGAAGCCTTGCGTATGCTGGGGAGTGCCGCTGCGAATGCGCCCGAGGCGATTCCGCTCTGGCTGAACCTGGCGTTCGCGTGTGAACTGGCCGAGGCCCGCGAACCGGCCATCAGGTTTCTGGAAAAGGCGCTTGGTGCTTCGGAGCGTACTCACGGGAATCTCCTCATGGGTGCACTTTCGGACCCGTACCTGCACGCTTGGCGTTGGGCCTTCGCGGTGGGAGAGACCAAACCGGAGCATCTGTGGGCGTGGGCCTCTGTCCGGTTGGCACGGTTGCATCTCGCGCAAGGAGAGGCCGGGGAGGCCCGTGAGTATGCCCTGCACGCGATGGACTTGAACGGCGAGATCGCGGACGCCTACCACATGGCGGCGCTGGCGGAAGAGGCGCTGGACAACACCGAAGGCGCTGCGGCATTGCTTGAGCAAGGGCTCGTCAAGACGGCGTTCGACGGGCCTTACCGGACGGACCTGGTTCGGCTGCTCCATGCCACGGGCAGGGCGAAGGAGGCCCGGCAGCTCGCGGAGGACACGGCCCGACTCTTCGACGCCTGTCCGCGTGAAGCGGACACGGCTGCCCGGTTCCGCGAGCTGGCGGCGGATTGAACGTCCCCTACGGCACCGGCAGAGCGGTCAACGATGCCACACGCCACCCACCCTCTTCCTGGATGAGAGTCGCCGAGAAGGCGTAGGGTCCGGGCCCGAAGGCAAACGATGCCAATTCCCACGTGCCGAAGAACGTCACGACACCGTCGCCTGTGAATGCCTTGTCGGGTTTCAAGACGGACTTGGCGGCTGGACCCCACAGCATGGCAGTGTTGAGCATGGTAATGAGGTAGTCGCCGCGCTCGAACAGGAAGTCTTCCCCGTTAGGCGTTGTTGCGACGAAGCACCCCGGTCCCGAGAACACGGTGTCTACGAGAGGGGCAGTCTTGGATGTTCGCAGGGCGTCGGCCCATTGTCCAACGACCGCCAGCGCGTCCTGCATCGGCGCGGTCTCGGCGCTGGTATCCTTGAGCAGCGTGAGCGTCAGAAGCCGCCATGCCCCTTCCGGTCCGTCCTGAATGGCCGTAAACGTTGCTGTGCGCGGACCGCCGGCGTCGGTAAGGAAGAACCCCACTGCGTAACGTCCCGAGATCCGAAACGCATGATCGACAAGTGTGCCGTTGGAAGGTAGCCCAAACGCCGTGGCTCGACCGGGGTCGTCGGCCAGTTCTTGCCTGGTTGTGGTCATCGGTGCATCGTTCACGGTGGTTGCCAGGGAGCCGCGCGGACTGAACAGTTGCCACAGGGTCTCGGGATTCTCGCCCAGTGTCTGGATCACCGATTCGAGCAGGGCGTCCACGGTGGAAGCCGTGGCGAGCTTGGCTGGGGGCGGGGAATGAAGATACGTGCGCAATGCGTCGCGCGCGTCGCCTGCCACGACAAGGTACGTGATGCCGCGGGATGCGCACGTGGGCGCGGCGACGGCATTGCCCCAACGGTCGAAGCAGGCAACGCCGTCCGGGATGGGTTGCTGCAAATCGATGGGGTCGTGTCCGTCGGCGATGAGCGCGACGACGGTAGACGGCCCCGCCGCAAACGGCCGGTCGCCGGCGTGTTCGAAGACGTGGGCGCTCATGTCATGCACGGGTACAAGACGCCCGGCGTAGTCGGCTCCGTCGACGAAGTGCGCCAAAGCGGCCACGCTTGCGTGCATGGGGGGTAGGAGAGGACCGGGCTCGGTGAGCATGTGCGATTGCTGGCCGTGCCGGTGGGAGTTGTGGATCGAGTAGGCGATGAATTGCTCCACGCCGGCCGCGATGCTGCTGAGGAACATTCTGGGGTACTGGTCGGCGGCACGGGACCAGTCGCCCTTGAGACGCGTGTCCGTGCAGGACAGGAAGGACCCGTGGAAAACGGCTACGTCCGGACCGCCTTCGGTGAACGACAGGGGCTTTGGATCGCCGTACTTGGCCTGCTCCGCGCTCAGCCGCGCGGCCACTTGCGCGATCTGGTCGTTGGGGCCGGCGTGGAGCGACGGATCGTAGCGGTGGAAGGATAGGACGTCGTAGTAGGGGTATGCGCCCATGGAGAGAATGGCTTGGTCCCACGCGGCGGGATAGGTGTCGATGCCCACGATGGTGCAGGCCGGATTGGTCGCCTTGGCCTCTTCGTAGGCGGTCTTCAGCAACTCCACGTAGAACTGGGGCGTACCGCGGTAGAAGAATCGCATCATGTCCCACGGTTCGTTCCAAACTTCCCACGTGTCGATGCGGCCCTTGTAGTGCCCGACGACCTGGCGAACGTAGTTGCGCCAGTTGTCGATGTTCTTGGGCGCCGTGTAGATTTCCCAGTAGCCCTCCTTGTCCGTGCCCGATTCCCACTTGGGCGACCCGTCCAGCAACCCCATAACCGAGAAACCGTGATCGCGGGCGAGGTCGAGGCGGTCGTCCATCCAAACCCATTGGCCAGGCTCGCGTTCCGCGATGCCCCATTTGGTTCCTGTGTCCGCATCGTGGATGCGGCACCACTTGTACCCCAGCTTCTCCGCCACCGCGAGGTCGGGTTCCCGCAGCCCGACATGTACGCCGAACCACGATTCGGGAAGGGGGCCGGGTACGGGCTCGCGCACACGCATCAAAACCGTGTCGGCAGTCGCCGAACAGACCTGTCCTTCCGCGTTCACGACTTCCGCCTCGACACGCATCCCGCCGTACGGCCTGGCCGCGTCGCATGACACGTCGATCGTGTCCTCCCAGACGCCGGTGGCGTCCAGGGCAACGGCCGGCAAGTCTTCCGAGGCGCCCAAGGTGTTCACGAGGCGCATGCGGAGGAAGGAGCCCGGCGATGTAGACCCCGCGACGGACGCACGTACGCGCAACGGCGCGTCGCCCACGACTACGCCCCAATCCGCCTCAGGCGTGAGGACCACACTGTTGGGCCGCTTCACAGGCTCCCAGGCGCCTCTCTCTATCGCGCCGAACCACAGCCCATCCAGCCACATGGACCCATTGCCGGAAGCACTGAGGCTGATGTAATACGCCACTTTGGGAACCGATCCCTCGAGACGCAGAAGCTGCCACTCGGCGGTAGCAGTGAAATCCTCTTCGAAGAGGGCGTTGCTCCGCGTGTTGTCGAACACACCCAGGTGGATCTTCGATCCGGCGGGTTCCGACCGCGCCCAGATGGCCACGCCCGCGTCGTGCGCCGCATCCGCTACCCGCGCGGGCGACATCAACTCCACCCCCCCGCCATCGCCCATCTTCAGGCGTAGCGCGCCCGGACCAAGCGGGCCCGGTTCCACATCGGCTATCCATTCGTACCCGTTGCCTTTGACCGACCAGCCTCCGGGCACCCCCGCACCCAGCCGGCACGTGGGGAGCTCGTTCAGGACTTTCGCTGGTGTCGGCGTGTCTGCCGTCACGGGCGCGTCGGCGCTCCTCTCGCCTCCGCACCCTACCGACAGCACGCACAGCAGCCCAGTGAAGACCATCGCAAACCTGGGTAACACTCTGGACATAGCTGCCTCTCCCCCGCTGTGTGCTGGTGTGGTTCGTATCGAAGATTGGAAACGCGTGGCGCGAGAAGAACTTCCCTCCTCGCAGGTCAGTCCTGACGCATCGTCAGGCACAAGAACCCTTGGAAAAACCGACGTGTCCGTCTGGGAGCGCGGCACCGTCACGCGCCGTAGGCCTTGCGCGCTTCCTCCGCAAACAACTCGTCGCGGACGCGCTCCCGGGTCGCGTTGTAGTCCCACTCGGTGGAGAGCGGTTGCCATCCGTAACCGTCGCCCAGGGCGTCGCAACTCCGAAGGACCGTACTGAAGGGATTGGTGACGCCGATTTCGTTGGCCGGAAGCCAACTCGTCAGGGCGCTGATGCCGTCGATCAGCGCCCATAGCGTGAACGTGAGTTCCTCGGGGCGCGTGGCCTCGTCGAGCACGAGATCCCCCTGCGCCAGTGCGTCGCGCACGATCCCCACCATGATGTTGGCGCCACGGATGGCATACATCCGCATCTCGTAGAGCGATTTCTCGGTAACCTTCTGCGTGATGGCTTCAGCGTTGATGATCTGGATGACGCGTGCGTCGGCGGGATAGAGCAGGGCCTGGATCTGCATGGCCTCGCCAATGGCCACCATGCGTTCGCGGGGGCGGCCTCGGAAGCTGGCGGACCGCTCGATGGCCGCCATGCGGCGCGCGAGGTTGCGCTTGGCCAGGGCGACGATGACTTCCTCCTTGCAGCGGAAGTGCTGGTAGATCGTCCCTTTCGAATACTCCGTAGCGTCGGCGATCCGGTCCATGGTCAAGCCATGGTACCCACGCTCCACCAACAATTCCCGTGCGATGTCCAGGAACATGCTCTCTCGCTCCCGCACCTCGCGCTGTTTTCGCGTTAGGATTTCCATGACTTGAGTATATGACGAAACGTCAAAACTTGTCAATCCGTCGGGGACGTATGGGTGATGGCATCTCCCTCGCAGCGCTCCAGATCGGAAAGGAGCACGAAGGGCGGTCCGGGTTTGGAGTGCGGCATCACGATGCCGCTTTTCCCGCCCCCATCGCGATGGGGGCCGCATCACACGGTGCAGGCGTCCCCCGACGACCACGGAGGGGGCATCGTGATGCCCCCAAGCCAAAGCGGCATCGTGATGCCGCACTCCAAA
>JAAEQP010000919.1 GCA_024231375.1 bacterium
GCCCCTTGGGATGCAACTTCTGCTCCACCTCGGCCATGTTCGGCGGCAAGGGGAAGTTTATCAACTTCTATTCCACGGGCGACGAACTGTTCGACGTTATGTGCGAGTTCGAGCGGACGCTCAAGGTGAATTCCTTCTTCGTGATGGACGAGAACTTCCTGCTGCACCGCAAACGGGCGCTGCGATTGCTGGAATTGATGGAGAAGCACGACAAGGCCTGGGCACTCTACGTATTCAGTTCGGCCAACGTGCTGCGAACCTACACCATAGACCAGCTTATCCGCTTGGGGGTAGCCTGGGTGTGGATGGGTCTGGAAGGCGAGAACAGCCAGTACACCAAGCTGTACGATGTCGACACGCACGCCATGGTCCGCGAACTGCAATCGCACGGAACCCGGGTCTTGGGCTCGACCATCATCGGCCTGGAAGATCACACGCCCGAGAACATCGACCGGGTGATCGATCACGCCGTCAGCTACAACACGGTTTTTCATCAGTTCATGCTTTACACGCCGATACCGGGCACGCCGCTGCATGCCGAGCTTACGGCCAAGGGCGTGATGAAGGACGAGAGCGAGTTCGACCCGGCCGACATCCACGGCCAGGCGATACTCAACTATCGTCATCCACACCTGACCGACGAGGACACGGCCGAGTTGATGGTTAGGGCGTTCGATCGGGATTTCGCGGTCAACGGTCCAAGCGTGGTGCGAATTGTCGAAACCACGCTGGCCGGCTGGAAGCGATACAAGAATCATCCCGACGCGCGGATCCGGCGCCGCTTCGTCCAGGAGGTTGCCGCGTATCCGACCACGTACTCCGCCCTGGTCGGCGCGGCGAAGCACTATTACCGCAAGAACCCGGTGATGCGAGCGAAGATGTCGGCTATCTTGAAGGACCTCTACAGCGAGTTCGGTTGGAAGGCGCGATTCTACGGCGAGGTTGGCGGTCGAGTGGCCCGGTTCACGATCCGTCGCGAAGAGCGCCGGCTGGCCGCCGGTTGGACCTACGAACCGCCGACTTACTACGAGAAGAACGCCGCCTGGACCGCCCCCAGCAAGGCAACCCTCTGCCAGTACGCAACACCCGGTGCGGTTCAGTCCGAACCGACGCCCGCGCCCCACATCGCCGCGCCGGAAATGGCCAGCGTGGAATCCTGACGCTATAAAGCCGCGACCAACGGTCGCGGCTTCATAGGTCGTGCGTCGGGAAAGTCTTGCCGCCGATCCC
>JAAEQP010000920.1 GCA_024231375.1 bacterium
AAGATACCGATGATGGCGATGACCACCAGCAACTCAATCAGGGTGAAGCCTCTCTGGTTCTTCATGGCTCGTCCTTCCTTCGAGGTCGTCTTGGTAGGTTTCGTCATGATAACACCGGACATTATTGGCGACCGCGGCGCCCTGCCTGCATCCGTTTGTAGGCCGCATCAAGTTCTTCCCGGTCGAGGGCGCCGTCGCCGTTGGCATCCATGATGGGCACGCGTCGTCGCAGGGATTCCGGAATCTCGTCGTCCTTGATCTGGCCGTCACCATCGGCATCGTACTGGGTCATGGCCTCGGCCGAGCTTTCGGGCATCGGATTGCGCCCGCGGCGCATTCGGCTCAGGGCGGTCTCAAGCTCCTCTTTCGTGACGGTGCCGTCCTTGTCGGCGTCGGCGCGGCCGACGCGCCCCCATGCCTCCTCGCCCACTTCGCCTTCCGTGAGCTTCTCGTCTCCGTCCTTGTCATACCGGCCGAGGACCTCTTCCACAGTGAACCGGCCACCGCGCCGTTCGCGGTTCTGCTCAGCGGGCTTGGCTTCGGGCGCAGGCGGCGCTTCAGCCTCCTTCTCGGCAGGAGCGGGCTCGGCTTGTTGCTCAGCAGGGGCGCTCTCAGACGTCGCCTCCTCGTCGGACGAGCCCCCACATCCGTGGAAGGCCAACATCAGGACCAGGAAGACGACGGTGGCCAGACCAAGGGACGTTCGGTTCACACGGTTTCTCTTCATCATCTCCCCTTTCGGCACGAGTGCCACAAGTCATTTTGAATGCACTGGATAGGACGCACGACACATCCTCATGGACACACGGAATCCCTTTATGCCCCTATGAAACCCCGTTCCGCTCCCATAGTTCCCCTCTTTGGCCAAACAATCTTCGATTAGACTGATTTTCAGACGCTTCCTTCTAACATGGGCGCAACATGGAAGCACCGAACGCCGCTTGATTCCTCTGGCGATGCGGTCGATACTGCTCCTGAGCGAACGCGCAGAGGCTATCGAAACATCCGACTGGCGTGGGAGGGAACGGCGATGAAAGACGTGATCAAATCGCAGTTTGGGGCGAGTCTGGCGATGTTGGAGGATGCCATCGGCAAGTGCGAGGAGGCGCTCTGGCTGGATGCGAGCTACGTTCATCCGTTCTGGCGGGTGGCGTATCATACGGTGTTCTTCGCAGATCTCTACCTGAGCGACTCGTTGGACGCATACACGCCATGGCCGGAACACATCGACGAACTCGAATTCATGGGACCCATGAATCACAAAGGCGGCAAGATGCCGAAGGAAGGGCCGCCGTATACGCGGGACCAGGTCGAGGCGTACTTGTCGCTGACGAAGGACAAGGTTGGCCCGGCCGTGGATGCGCTGGACCCGGACGCGGAATCGGGGTTCTTCTGGTTGTCCTTCAGCAAATTGGAATTGCAGTTCTACAACATCCGCCATATCCAGCACCACGCAGGGCAACTGGCCGAACGCGTCCGGCAGCAGCGGGGCGAGGGCGTGGGCTGGGTAGGCATGAAGCACGAGTGACGAGGGTAGGGGTTCGGGGACACGTAGTCGCGCCGGGGGACGGGCAAGACGGTCGCGACGTAGCGCGACCCTACCACGGTGCCGCTCCGTTTGTTCGGTTTCTACGATGCTCACCGGAACCGGGGTAGGGCCGACCTCTGTGTCGGCCTCTTGGTCTGCTCCGGCGCCCTCGGAGACAGCGCGAGCACGATGCCCTATTCCAGCATGAACCAGTGGGTGCCGCTTTGGGGTGTAAGGTCGAAGATGTAGGCGCCGTCCTGGTAGGCGGTGGCGAGGGGATCGCCCGGCGTGCCGCTCGGGCCGAGGGCGCGTAGTGTGAGGCCTTCGGGCGCGCGGACGGCGAAGCGTCCTTCGACCGGCTCGGACAGGAAGGGCATGCGGCCGTCGACGGCGACGACGCGGGCCACGACGGTCGCGAGGATTCGGCGCGATTCGCGGATGGGGGCGCCGTCCATGCTGGTCACGGCGACGACAGCCTTGGGCGTACGCACGGCCATCCGCACATCGGCAAGCTGGATGTCGCGGCCGCCTATCCATCCTGAGGCGGCCTGGGTCTTGGGCGTGTCGACGGTGTGCATGCCGACGGCCCAGTCGCGTTTGAGTTCGCCGGTATCCGACACCACGTGATTCTGCCCCTTCGGAATGCAGTCGCGATGCGGATCGGTCAGGACCTCCACGGACGCATCCAGACTCGACGGCCGATCCCAATCCAACTCGCTCACGTCGGGAAGACCGATGGTGAGCCGGTTCTGTTCCACGAGGGTGCGCAATGCGACGCTGTTGCGCGGGTCAAGATTCTCCCAGAAGAGTTGCTTGGGCGTGAGATTAAGGCAGACGGTCTTGGCCGCTGGTCGGACGTGCTGTTGGCGGAAGGCCAACGCGGCGGCGGGCATGATGGCCGTGAGCCCGGGGTCGTAGAAGGAAGACCACTGTTCGGCACGCTCGGGTTTGCCCAGTCCCGCTTGGGAGTAGTTGTAGACCATGGGCGCGTCCCACCCTTGAAGACAAGCCACGGCGGACACGTAGAGGGGGGCGGTGAATCGGTCGACGTGATCGTAAGGCACGTTCCACTCGGTGACGGCCAGGGGTTTGCCGTGAACCTGGGCCGCGCCGATCCAGGTGACGAAATTGGACGTGTACCGCGGATTGGCGCTGAGCGCTTCGGCCCCGCCATAGCTGTGGACGTCGATGATGCCGCCCTCGGTGAGGGAGGGCAGGGATTGGAGGCCCATGGTGCCCCAGGTATTGGTGGTGGCGACGGGCACGCGGACGCCGAGGTCGCGCAAGGCGTCGAGCATGACGGTGTTGAACTGGTGCTCCTGTTCGTTGAGGAAAATCTTGCTGGGACCGGGCACCCAGGTCTTCCATGCCTCGCCTGCATCGAGCCCGGTGCGCTTGCAGAACGACTCCAACGCTTTCATGAACATGCGGTTGTGCTTGGGATTGTCCTTGTCGGGCAGCATGCGGTTGCCGAAGTGGCCGGTGAGATCGTTCTCGTTTGTGATGAGCAATCCGACGATGGCCGGTTCGTCGGGGTAGGCGGTCTTGGTGTAAGGATTCACGCGGTCGAGGTACTTCGCGTTGAATTCCTTCATGAGATCCTGGACGACGGGGTTGTAGTAATTGAACCCTTTGATGTCGCCTCCGCGCCGCTCGCCGTCGTAGATTTCCTCGAATCCAGGGATGCGGCCGAACTCGGTTGCGCCGTCGCCGGCCTTCAGCATGCGGCCAACGTGCAGGTCGAGCCAGACGTAGACGCCCTCTTCCTTGAGGCACTTGACCCAGAAGTCGATGCGGTCGAGGGCGGCATCGTTGAAGTGACGCGAGTCGTCGCGTTCGAGATCGATGACGTTGGGGTGCACCCATTCCATGGAATCGTGGTGATGGATGCGCATGAGATTGTAGCCGAGCTGGGCGATGCGCCGGGCCTGTTCGGCGATGGCCTTGTCATCCTGAAACAGGGCATAAGCAGCGAGGTTGCCGCCCCAGAATCGGGCGGGGGTACCGTCTTCAAACGCGAGGGCATCGCCTTGGGCGCGAATGAACCCGTGCTCACCGGCGGGCGCATCGTTGAGGAACCGCAGGTCGACGGGAGACTGGTTCCAGATCATAGCGTCGGCGTGCCACTCCCCCACTCTGACCGGGCCGTAGCGTTCGGCGGCGGACGCGATGCGTTTGGTGCCGGCGGGGAACGACAGGGTCATGGACAGGTAGTGGCGGCCGGCGGGGACGGTTTCGCCCAGGAATTTGGTGCGAATGCGGCTGGTGTCGCCCTGTTCGAAGTAGACCTCGGGAGCGGGCTCGGAGAAGCGCACTTCGAAGATCTGACCGGGGGCGAGCACCCAGCGCCACCCAAGGTTGCCGGGCAGCAACTCGGGTGTGGCGGGAGCCGCGGCAAGGGAAGCGGGCGCGAGGTTCAGGTTCCATTCGAGGCCGCCGCCAATGATGTCGGTCAGCGGCTTTTCGACGTCGAAGACGTAGTGGAAGGTGTAGGTGTTGGCGGCATCGTGAGACGCATAGCCGCTGATTTCGGTCCCGAGTCCGGGGATTCCCCCTTTGATGGGCCACTCGTCGCTGGGACCGTAGCCGATGGCGAACTCGGACCCGACCCATTGCCAGTTGGCGGCCCAGAACAAAGGCAGGGCGCTCACGATGGGCGCGTGGTCATGACGAAGCCGCACGGTAGCATCGGCTTCGATGGTCATTTCGAACCCAAGCATGGGACCGGTCATGTCGGCCGCGGGCACGGGAGGCATGTCGGGCTGCGGTGCTGCGGGATTGGAGGACGGTGAGGGCTGGTCGTCCTGTGTGCCAGTCGTCGTCTCGGCGTCGGCCTGCGGAGGAGCCGTGACGTGGGGCGAGGTTTCCGCGGTCATGTTGGACTTGGCCAGCCATACCGCTAGAGATCCCGCCACGGCGACAAGGACGACCCATCGGATAGGACTTCTGCCAGTATGCCGCTCGCGTTCGTTCCGATTCGCCATGACTCTGCGTCTCCCGTCCTGCTTGGCAGTGATTGGGGCAAGTCTATCAGAAACGCGGTTCCGATGTGGCGGAGTGGGCGTTCGGAAGGAGACCGGTCGGCCACGCCAATGGCGCGGCCGGGAGACCAAGCCGCGACGAGGGCGGGCAGCCGATCAGTGAACGAGATTCTTCGCTTCGCTCAGAATGACGGCGAGAGGCGTGCCGAACAGAGGAACAGTGCAGTCACCGTCATCCTGAGCACCGCCGAAGGATCTTGCACTCCGATGAAGTCATAGGAAGATTGGAGCCCCCCACGTGAGAGGGGACGAGATACACAATATAGCGCCGATGAGAAGGGGGGTTGTGGGAAATACGCAGGCCCGACGGGACCGTGGACCATGAAAATTCGCAGAATTCGCCTGAAAATCGCATGCTATGAAGGTAGCAGACACCACTACATGTAGGGAGAGGCATTGGAGAGCGGTCGGGGCCTGTGGTGTCTGTGTTGAGGTGGCGAGGTGGACTCGTGGTGCCGTCGTTGAGATCTGACTACAGTTTATGGTGGTTTTCGGGGATCGATCTTTTTTTGACATATTGCGACAAAGGGGTTGACAGCCACAATATGTTGTGTTAAACTTCTTTTGGTGTCTGGAGCCAAAACGCGTGGATTCGGCATTACGACTTCATCGCACCGTGAAGTTCGTTCCGCAGCCCAAGCCGATATGATTCACGCACGCTGCGTAAAACGGCAGAGCCAATCAGACCGCAGCCCAATGGTTCCGCTGGCAGCAGACTGAAACCGTGACCCTCTTGCGCCAAGAAACACGGAATTCGGTTTCAGACACTCCCCGCAATGAGCGGCGGGTTCCCCAAGGCCCGCCGCTCCCTCCTTTTTTAGGGGACTTTTCCGAAAACCCACTGTTCTGCAATGACTTGTAGGGCCTGCGGTGTGCCCAGGCGCGTCTCGGGCCGGGATTCAGGCTCGGCACGGGAAGGTGTGGGCGCGTGGGGGTTTAGCCGTGCGATCGAGTCTGCTATAATGCGGCAATCCTTTGAGCGTCCGACGCTCAGGCAAACTGTAGCCCCCCCAATCCGAGGGGCACCACCCGAAGGAAAGGTTCGCAGCAGAACCATGGAAAAGCTCCACCTAACACAGGCAGGTCTTGACAAAATGAAGGCCGATCTGGCCGAGTGCAAGAAGAAGGTCCCGCTCATTTCAGCGGAGATCGAACATGCCCGCAGCTACGGCGATCTCCGTGAGAATGCAGAATACCATGCGGCGAAGGAGGCGCAGGCCAACCTGCATGCGATGATGCACGGTTTGGAAGACAAGATCGCGCGGGCGCGGGTAGTGGACGAATCCCAGATTGATGCGTCGAAGGCGTACCTGGGCGCGACGGTCCGTGTGATGAACAAGAAGACCAGCAAGGAATTCGTGTACAAGTTGGTGAGTCCGCCGGAAGCCGACATGGCGGCAGGCAAGATCTCGATGAAGTCGCCGGTGGGCCAGGCCCTCGCGGGCAAGAGTGTGGGCGAAGTGGCGCAGGCGAAGGTGCCTGCGGGCACCGTCGAGTTCGAGGTATTGGAGATATCGCGCTAGCACGGCACGGCGGCGCGGACGATGGATATATGTGGGGCGGAGGGCCGAACGGTTCGGCTCGGCGCAGGTGAATGACGGGACTGGAATCTGGAAACGCATGCCAAAACGCACTGACATTCAGAAGGTATTCATCATCGGATCGGGCCCGATCGTGATCGGCCAGGCCTGCGAGTTCGACTATTCGGGAACGCAGGCGTGCAAGGCGCTACGCGAGGAAGGCTACGAAGTCGTCCTGGCGAACAGCAATCCGGCGACGATCATGACGGACCCGGAGACGGCGGATCGCACGTATATCGAGCCGCTGACGGTGGACACGCTGGAGCGCATCATCGAGCGGGAGCGTCCAGACGCGCTGTTGCCGACGGTGGGCGGCCAGACGGGCTTGAACCTGGCGCTTGAGCTGGCGGATGCCGGTATTCTGGACAAGTACGGCGTGGAACTGATCGGGGCGCGACGGGACGCTATCAACAAGGCCGAAGATCGGGGCCTGTTCAAGGAAGCGATGCTGCGGTGCGGCCTGGATGTGCCCCGGAGCCTGGTGGTTCATTCGCTGGAAGAGGCCAAGGCCTTCGGCGCGGAATTGGGATACGAAGCCATCGTGCGGCCGGCGTTCACGCTGGGCGGCAGCGGGGCGGGCGTGTCGTTCAACCGCGAGGAGTTCGACCAGGTCGTGCAGTGGGGCTTGGACCTGAGCCCGGTGACCGAAGTGCTGGTTGAGGAATCGGTGCTCGGGTGGAAAGAATACGAGCTCGAAGTGATGCGCGACATGAACGACAATGTCGTGATCATCTGCTCCATCGAGAATTTCGACCCCATGGGGATTCATACCGGTGACAGCATCACCGTGGCCCCGGCGCAAACGCTGACGGACAAGGAATACCAGATCATGCGGGACGGCGCGATTGCGTGCATCCGCGAGATCGGCGTCGATACGGGTGGGTCCAACATTCAGTTCGCCACGAACCCCGAAACGGGGCGGATGATAGTCATCGAGATGAACCCGCGCGTGTCGCGGAGTTCCGCGCTGGCGTCCAAGGCCACGGGATTCCCGATTGCGAAGATCGCGGCGAAACTGGCGGTGGGCTACAGCCTGGACGAGATCCGAAACGACATTACGCGGGAGACGCCGGCCAGTTTCGAGCCGACCATCGACTACGTGGTCACGAAGATTCCTCGGTGGGCGTTCGAG
Source organism: bacterium (assembly GCA_024231375.1). The sequence continues at coordinate 7,282 of JAAEQP010000920.1, forward strand.
AAGTTCCCGGGGTCCAGCGACGAACTCACGGTCCAGATGAAGAGTGTGGGCGAGGCGATGAGCATTGGCCGCACCTTCAAGGAATCGCTGCAGAAGGGGCTTCGTTCGCTGGAGCTTGGCCGATTCGGCCTGGGCGCCGACGGGAAAGGCAAACCCCTGACGCCGGTGGCGGACTCGCCGGAAGAGAAAGAAGCGCTGCTGCAGTACATCCGCGTGCCGAGGCCGGACCGCATCTGGCGGATGGCGGAAGCGATCCGGTTGGGCGCGACGGAGCAGGAGCTGTTCGAGGCCACGTGCGTCGATCCGTGGTTCCTTCGGCAGATGGCCGACCTGGTGAAGGTGGAGCAAGAGATCGCTGCGGGCGACCCGAACGACGCTGCGCTGATGCGCAAAGCCAAAGAGCACGGGTTCTCGGATCACCAACTGGGCTACTTGTGGGGCGAGACGCAACTGGCGGTGCGGGACCGGCGCAAGAGAACCGGCGTGACGACCACGTACAAGTCGGTGGACACATGCGCGGCGGAGTTCGAGGCGTACACCCCCTATTACTACTCGACCTACAGCGACGAAGATGAAGTACGCCCGGCGACGAAGGAGAAGATCGTCATTATCGGTGGCGGTCCGAACCGGATCGGCCAGGGCATCGAGTTCGACTATTGCTGTTGCCACGCCGCGTTTGCCCTGAACGACGACGGCTACGAGACGATTATGGTCAACAGCAACCCGGAGACGGTGTCGACGGACTACGACACGTCGGACCGGCTGTATTTCGAGCCGGTGACGTTGGAAGACGTGTTGGACATTGTGGATCGCGAGCACCCCAAGGGGGTGATTGTGCAGTTTGGCGGGCAGACCCCGCTGAATCTGGCACAAGACCTGTGGGACGCGGGCGTGCCCATCATCGGCACAACCCCGGAGAGCATTGCGCGGGCGGAAGACCGCAAGGAATTCCGTGAAGTGGTCGAGAAACTGGACCTGCTCCAACCGGACAACGAGACGGCAACGTCCCTTGAAGAAGCGCGGGAGATTGCGGCCCGCATCGGGTATCCGGTGGTGGTGCGGCCCTCGTTTGTGCTGGGCGGACGGGCCATGGAGATCGTGTACGACCAGGATTCGCTTGACCGGTACATGACCCATGCGGTGGATGCGTCGCCGGATCACCCGATCCTGATTGACCGGTTCATCGAAGGCGCCGTCGAAATCGACGTGGACGCGTTGTCGGATGGTACGGACGTTGTGGTGGCGGGCATCATGCAGCACATCGAGGAGGCTGGCGTGCATTCGGGCGACAGCGCCTGCATTCTGCCGCCCTACGACCTGTGCGAGGAGGTCCTGGAACGGCCGAAGGCCCAGACGCGCGCGTTGGCCCGCGAGCTGAACGTGGTCGGCCTCATGAACATCCAGTACGCCATTCAAGATGACGATATCTACCTGCTCGAAGTGAATCCCCGCGCATCGCGGACGGTGCCGTTTGTCAGCAAGGCGACGGGGCTGCAGTTGGCGAAACTCGCCGCGCGGGTGATGGCGGGCAAAACGCTGAAAGAACTCGGCGTGACAAAGGACCCACAGCCCGCGTTCGTGTCGGCCAAGGAAGTGGTGCTTCCATTCATCAAATTCCCGGGTGTGGACATTCTGCTTGGGCCGGAGATGCGCAGCACCGGCGAGGTGATGGGAATCGACGTGAATATGGGGTTGGCCTTCGCCAAGAGCCAGGTGGCCGCCGGCACCCGCGTGCCTCTTGAGGGGACGGTGTTCCTGAGCTTCAACGACCGGGACAAGGCGCAGATGGGCGACCTGGGCACCGAGTTAGCCAATCTCGGGTTCAAACTGATGGCGACAGGCGGTACCGCCGAAGCCCTTCGAGCCCAGGGGCTCGAGGTGGAGAGGGTCTACAAGGTAGGCGAGAACCGTCCGCATATTGTGGACCGGATGATCAACGGCGATGTGGACTGGATCGTGAACACGCCGCTGGGAATCATGTCGAAGGCGGATGAACGCGCGATTCGGCGAACGGCCTTGGAGCGTGGACTGCCGACGATGACAACGCTCGCGGCAGCGAGGGCGGCGGTGCAAGCCATACGGGCCGTACGCGAGGAAACACTCGCGGTCTGTTCGCTTCAGGAGTATCACGAGCGGATCGGCGCACGCTAGGGGATGGCCGGGGAGGGCTTGCGGCCTGCACCGGCGTCTGCGAGAATGGCGGATGGACCTCGTCGAGGCAGGGAAACCGCGGATGGAGCAAAGGGACACAGCTTCCCGTGACGGGCATGCGCGCCTGAAAGGCGCCTTGTTTGTGGTCGCCACGCCCATCGGCAACTTGGGCGACATCACGAAGCGGGCGCTCCAGGTGCTCTCGGACGTGGATCTCATCGCCGCAGAAGACACCCGCCATTCAAAGAAACTCCTCGATCATTTCGCGATCGACACCCCCCTCATCAGCTACCATGACCACAACGAACAGGCGCGGGCAGAGTCCCTTCTGAAGGAACTCGCCATGGGCCGCGACGTGGCCCTGGTCACGGATGCGGGCACGCCGTGCGTGTCGGATCCGGGATACCGAATCGTCCGAAGCGCGCAGGACCAGGGTTATCGCGTGGTGGCGGTGCCGGGGGCGTCAGCGCTTCCAGCGGCACTGTCGGTCAGCGGGCTGCCCAACACGCAGGTGACGTTTCACGGGTTCTTTCCCCGGAAGAAGGGCGATGCTGAGCGCTTGATCGCCAAGGCGGTGGCGTTCGGCGGGACCCACGCGTTCTTCGAGTCGCCGAACCGGCTGCGGGCCACCCTCCACGCGTTGGGAGAGCATGCCGCGGGTGCGGAAGTGTGCGTGGCGCGGGAGTTGACGAAGCAGTTCGAGGAAGTGGTGCGGGGCACGGCGGAAGAGGTGCTGGCGCAGTTCGAAGACCGCAAGGTCAAGGGCGAGTGCGTGGTGCTGGTGCATGCGCAGGATTCGGCGGGGGGCTCAGTATCGGACGAAGAACTGCAGCGCCGGGTTCGGGATGCGATGGAGATCGAAGGGTTGTCGCATCGGGACGCGGCGCGCGAGGTGGCCGCTTCCCTGGGCGTTCCCAGGCGGCGGGTATACGAGGCAACACTGGACCGATGACTTATCGAGATGAAGCACAGGTGAATCTGGCGTTGACCGTTGAGCGCATGGCACTGACCATGCGGTACATCGTGTACCTGGTCCTCATGCCCATGTACCTTCTGAATTACATCCACAGCACGTTCAGCGACCTCGTGGTGGTGACGGTGATTGTGGGGCTGCACAATGCCTTTGCCCACTGGGTACTGATAAGCGGCCGGCACCATGTGTTCGCGTCTCGCCTGAATTTCCTCATCTACTTCGCCGAGACGTGTCTGGTTGTGAAGTTCACCGGAGCCGAGAGCAGTTACGCTTTCGTGCTGTACTTGCTGGTGCTGGTTGGGTATGGGGCATACACGCCGCGTTTCTTCCGAACGATCCTCGTATCGCTGCTGTTCACGGCATCGTTTCTGGCCATGATTTTCATTGAGTATCTGCACGCCGGGATCAGCGAGTCGATGGGACTGATCGGGATGAAGAGCATGACCATCCTGATATGCGGGTGGCTCGTGGGCAGCCTTAACGAGGTGCTGTCCGACACGCAGTTGCAGTCCCGCCGCCAGGCCGAGGAACTCGCGGCGTCGGAGGCGACGCTACGCACCATCTTCAACAGTGTGGTGGACCCGCTCCTGGTGTGCGACGACCGGGAGTTCATCACGGACGCCAACGAGCAGGCGTGCGAATTGCTCGGCGTACCGCGTGACCGGCTGCTTCAACAACGGTTCCGGAAGTTTCTGTTCGACGACGGAACCCTTCCACAGAAGATCGCCGCGTTGCGCGCCCGGGGCGCGGTCCACGGCGAAGAAATCGTGGTGAGCGCCGACGGCGAAGAGCATACGGTGGACTATACGGCGCGGTCGTTCTTTCGCGACAACCAGCGGTACTACGTGACGATTCTTCACGACATGACGGACCAGAAGGAGTTGCAGGAAGCTACGCGTCAAGCGAACATGAACCTGGAACGGCTGAACAGCGAGCTTCGGCACGTAGGCGAGATCAAGATGAAGTTCTGGTCTCGGATCAGCCTGCGTCTTCGTTCGCCCTTGTCGGCGGTGCTGGGCCATGTCGAGATGCTGCTGGGTGAGGAACTGGGCGAGGTGGCGCCCGATCAGCGCAAGTCGCTTCATGCATGCCGGCGGGCGACGCTTCGGAGCCTGCAACTTCTGGACGATGCGCCGACGTACGCCAGGCCTGAGGTCAACGACGGCGAAGCGGCCGTGGAGAACGGGAACGGCGAGGAGTTGTCCGCGGACAACGGCGACCGATGACGCAGGCTGCCCCGGCAGAGGGACCCTGGGCGCATCGCCTGCGCAGCTACATCGCGCCGGGGTGCCCGGCCCGGCGAACCCCTTGCGACGGCAGCGAATCGGACATGCGGGTAGAGTTCGGGTTCACGCCGAAGTGGTACCGCGAACGGCTGGACATCGACTTCGGCGAACGATGGCATCTTGACCCGGCGTACCGCTGGGAGACGGTCGCCGCTATGCGGCGCGAACTGAACGAGCGATTCCCCGGCCTTTCCCTGGGGGGACCTGATCCGGAGCGATCCCCTCCCACGCTTGACGGCATTCATGGTGCGGTGCTGATGTCCCGGGTGTTTGGCGTCCCGGCCGAGTACTACGCGGACAACTGGCCCGCGGCAACCCACGACTACCTTTCCGAGGACGCGCTCCGCGGCCTGAGAGTCCTCGACCTATCGACCGCACCGGTGTTCGTGCAGATCTTCGAGCAGATGGATTTCATGGAACGCGAATTCGGACGCATCGAAGGTTATCTGAACTGGCAAGGTGTGCTGAACACGGCGTATCGGCTGCGGGGCCAGACGATTCTGATGGACTTGGTCGTCGACCCCGGGTTGGCGCACCACGTATTCGAGGTGATAACCGAGACGATGATTGCGGGCGCCAGGATGGTCTACGAACGGCAGCGGGCCTCGGGGGTGGAGATCCGACATCTCGCCGTAAGCAATTGCCTGGTGAACATGGTATCGGCGGACGCGTACCGCGAACACCTGATGCCGTATGACAAGCAGTTGTCGGATGCGTTCGATCATTTCGGCATTCACAACTGCGCGTGGAATGTGGACCCCTACCTCGCGGACTACGCGGACATCCGTACGCTCGGCTACGTGGACATGGGGATCGAATCCGACCTTGTTCGCGCGAAAGAGTTGTGTCCGAACACGCGACGTGCAGTCATGTACACACCCACGGACCTTGCCAACAAACCTCTCGACGCCATCCGCGAGGATCTGGCGCGAATCCGCAGGGAACTGAGTCCCTGCGACATCGTGGCAGCCGATATCGAGGCAGGCACGCCCGACGAACGGGTCATGGCATTCGCGCGAATGGCCGAGGAAACGTTGGTTATCGAAGGGTAGGGGCTGCGGTTCGCCATATTGTTGCGCCCGTCAGTGGCCTTCACTATTAGGCGAGTCTCCTCGCGTGAGAGATTCCTCGACTTCGCTCGGAATGACATGGTGGGTGGGTGTTCGTGGAGGAGGGTCTTCCTTCGGAGAACGGGGGGGCTTCCGTCGTGCGGTGGAGATACTCCGGTAACGGATGACGGCGCGCCATGCTGAAGATGAAGCCGGCTCTGCGGAAGCAGAGCCCTACCACGGCTCCGGTTTGCGTGCGGCCTCCCTCGTCTGCCGGTAGCCCGACCCATCCAACACGTGTGGGACTATTTGGAGTGCGGCATCACGATGCCGCTTTGGCTTGGGGGCATCACGATGCCCCC
>JAAEQP010000921.1 GCA_024231375.1 bacterium
CACCTTCCAACTCGTCTGCGTCGACGAAGCCGCCCATGGCTACGCCACCTTCCAAAGCCACAACCAGAAAGTCGTCGCTAATCAGCACGGCATCTTCATGACCCACATCCGCACGCGCAATGAAGCGTACACGGCGCAGCAATGGCGCCTTCTGCGGAGCACCGACAACGGCAAGACCTTCAACATTCTCTTCGAAGCCACGGACGCGACAAACCCGCCCGTCCTCGAAACGGACGCTGCAGGCAACCTCTACCTCGGACGTCCGGACTTCACCAACAGCAACGCCTATCTCTATCGGTTCCTTGCGGAGAAAAACTTCAAGGACCCCGTTATTACGACCATCCCGGGCGCGTCCGCCGGCAAGTACAGCATGTTCCTCGACGAGCCGCGCGGCCAACTCTATTACTTTGCTCACAACGGCACGTTCCACACCGTTGGACTCGACGGCGCGGTTCGTTCTTCGGTCCAATTGCTCAAGGCCGGCGAGCACGCAGTGCCGCAATACCCACTCCTGTGCATGGACCCGGACGGCACACTCCACGCCGCCTGGACCTCCCAGCAGCACGACCTCTACATGTACCGGGACATTCACCACATGCTTTCGCCCGACGCAGGGAAGACCTGGCGCACCATGGATGGCACGGCGCTGTCCCTCCCCGTCCCCGCGGACGAATCCGGCCCGGCCACGCGCATCACCCTCGACGACGAGTTCGACTTCCACACGTGGCTGTCGAGCTTCATTGTGAAAGAGGGCAAGGCCCACTTCTTCTACATGGCCCAGACCGAACCCAGACGCCAACACTATGTCCGCTACGACTTCAAGACGGGCAAGCGCGACGTACACATCCACCCGGAATGGAAGGCAGACGACCTTCAGATCAGCACCTTCGACGGCTTCTTCGCCACCGCTCCCGGCAAACACCTCTACTGCGTCGGGCAATACCAAGGCCACATCGTCTGCCTCGTCAGCCGCGACAACGGCGCCACCTGGCGCGACTACGCCCAAAGCGAAGAGACCTTCAACGTCTACTCCCTCGGCGGCTGTCGAACGCTTGCCGCAGGCAAGGGCATCATTGGCTCCTTCACCGATCAAGGCGGCTCGAACCTGAGTCCGGGGCAGGACTCGAAGGTGTACTTCTTCAAGCTGAGCACAGAATGACCCACGTCTGGTATGATTGTCGTCAATCGACGGAATCGCCGTTCTCAGCGTGCCAAGTGCCTCGAACCCTATGAGGGAGCTTTCCAATGACCACCTTCGCCGTCCCCCTGCTACTCGCCGTGGCCGCCGCAAGCCCCGCGACTTCGCCGACGCTGGTCGAAGCCGGCCAACCAC
>JAAEQP010000922.1 GCA_024231375.1 bacterium
ACCGACCGAACGACCGAACGCCAGACCGCCGGCCGCGCCGATCTGAAAGATCTCGCCATCCTCATGTACCGGAGTTGCGGCCAGTTGATCGACCCCCACGGCAGCCAGGGCGAGCAGCCGCAACACACCAACTACGCCCAGCGGGGCAAGGTCGACGATGTATCCGCCCTACGCGGCGGGTACGTGGAAGACTGGACCGTGTTCTGGATCACGGCCCACTTCCTCAACGCGGCAGCCCAGTTCCAGGAACTCGGCGTGACGATCGAATAGCGCGATCCCAAGAAGAGAAAACCGCCGCTCCCGGGGAAGGAGGGTCTGTCCGTTGGCGAACAGGACTTCCCGGAAACGGCGGGTTCATTTGTGTCGGCACGTCTCTCTCGTGCTTATGCCTTCGCGGAACCCTTTCGACGCATGCGTACGGCGGCCATTCCTGCCAATCCAAAACCAAGTAAGGCCACCGAAGCCGGTTCCGGCACCACGGCCGGTTCGACCACAAACACGCCGTTCAGCGTCGCCGTATCACCCGCGCTCAGGTTGAACGCAAGCTGCACCGCGATGCTGTTCGTCACGGCTGGCCCCGGCAGACTCGGGATTGGGTTGCCGAAACTCGCGCTTGAGACCAGCCCCGAACCGTAGGGAGTGGCCTCAACGAACGAGAATGGCTGGTCAATCAAGGTCTGGTACGGGGACCCGTCGATGAACGAGGTGTACAGCGACAGACCGCCAATCCCGGTCAGGACGGCGCCATCTCCGTTGTTGTCCGTAATCGACCCGCTCACCGATCCGCCGGTCACACTCGTCGGGCCGATCGGTATCACGGGCACGACGATCGTGACCACAAAGTCCTGTGCCGCGCCGGTATTGTTCGTGACAGCCACGGCCAGATGCGCCACAGGATCGATGTCACCGGCGAGATTCCAGTCGATGTCGTATCCCGCACCGTTAGCCGATCCATCCGCGGAGAACAAGTCGCCCGACACGGTCCCGTCGGGGCTCCCCGCAAACACGTTCTGACCGTCAACCGAAATGTAAAGTTCCGCCGGAACGATATCGGCTCCGGCTGAACTCGCTAAGAGGAACGCGAAAGCGAACCCCACGATCGCGGGCAAAAACGCCCGTCTCCTTCGTCCCCAAATCTTCTGCATACTCTAAGCCTCTACAAGTTAGTCTACTTCGCCCCGCATCCACGACCTGTCCAAACTACACCGTTTGTAAGGACGCTAACGCAGGCGTATGGCGAGACATTCCTGCGAGTGTCAAATCAACAGCGAGGAACGCCTCAATGTCTACCCTTCGCATCCGGCGCGTCTGCGGCCACTACCTCCGATGTGCTCCGCCGCAAACCGTACAGCAGTCCCGTGCCGGCTCTATCAAACGCGATGGCTTGACCTTCGACCGGAAACGAAACGGTCCGCATATACCGCAACACCGACCCCGATTCCGGCAATTCAAGGGTATACAGCTCCGATCGGTCGTGCCCCGTAACGTACAGCAGACCGTCGGATCCCCAAGCACCACCTGAGCAACTGTGCGGCGCGAAGCGGCCCAGGACGTCCTTCGGAAAGACCCAGGGTTGCAGCGGACACCATTCCGAATTAAATTGAACCAAGCGCGTCCACGTGTGGTCTTTTCCGGGTTCGCCACCCTTCCCGTCGTAGTGAGCAAAGCACCCCCACCAGAATCCGTTGTGCCAATCCATCCACGTAAGCGACCCGTCCGTCACGCCGAAGCTGTGCGAACCTACATGCTCGAGAGTGGCCGTGTCCCACATCTCAACGGAACTTGTCATGGGCAGACGCGGGTAGTTGGAATGGGCGCAATACAACGTGCCGTCGCGCACCATGCCGCTGTTCATGTGAATGAGCGGATGAGCCTCGTCGGCCGCCCAACGTTTCACAAGTTCGCCCGTGTACTTGTCGTGCTTCGCCACGATGGTGTTGTCGATGACATAGACATGGTCCGCATCAACGGCCACGCCCTGGTCCGCATCAGGCGCCTCGAACTCGCGCAACGGCTCTCGCGAAGGCTTCTCCGCGGCGCCACACACAAGCGCGACCAAGGACAATGCGAGGGCGATGACGTTTTGTGCGTTCATGACGACCCTGAGTCCGACTTCCGCTGCCACGGCACCTCGCCGCAATTGTTGATGTGGTCGCGCAGCGCGTTGAACAAGGGCCGGAACTTCGGATGCTTCCGGTCCAAGGGATGCGCTTCCAGGGGATCGTCTTTCAGGTTATACAGCTCGGGCTCCTCGAAAGGCGTGTTCTGCTCGAGCTTGAAATCGCCCTGACGCACGGCGTAGTAGTCCTGCCCGCCGTAGTGTCCGCCTTCCCGTCG
>JAAEQP010000923.1 GCA_024231375.1 bacterium
CTTCTTCAGCTTGAAGCCGCCGAGACGGAGGGGTTTGCCGGGGGCCACGGAACTCATCACCGACAAGGCCTGCCGTTTGTCGAATTCCTTCTTGCTGAGAGTGCCGTTCTTCAGTTTCTTCGGCACCTTCTCTTCGACCCGGGCCTTGATGCGGATACGGGCTTTGGCGTCCTTGCTGATGGGCGTGACGAACAGGGTGTACTTGGCGTTGATGGGTAGCTTGGCTTCTCTGCCGGGAGGGGCCGTGGCTTTGGCGATGGCCACCTTCTTGAAGGTGTCGAATTTCAGGTCGTCGACCGCAGGCTTGATGCGCTCCAGCCCCTTCTCGAACCGCTTCTTCGGTTTCTTGGCCTTCTCTTCGGGCGTGGCATCGGGCGGCAACGGTGGCAGTTCCTGTGTTGCCTGCACGGCAATCATCTCCACCTTGACCGGTTTGGTCAAGGGAAGCTCCTTCGCCTCGGGCCCAGGCCCGGGCGCGGCCACAGCCACGCATATGCAGACCAGAACAATGCTCACTGCATGTCCTTCTCGGGCACAGACACCCAAACCGTGGCCGTGCCATCGTCGCCAGAATACGTGCGCACTTCGGCGTTTTCAATCTCGCTCTCGGCTGCGCGCACGACCGTGTCCGGGTCGCCGGTCCCGTGCCCACTGAACACCAGATACGCCGACACCGCTACAATCAGGGCCGCCGCCGTTACCGATGCCAGCGCCCACACGCCCCGGTGCTGATGCCTGGGCCGCTCGATACCCTCGCGGATATCGGCCATGAACGTCGGGAACTGGGCGTCCTCGATGGTCCGCGGTTCCGACACGGCATCCATGGCGTCCCGCATCCGGCGGAGATCGTCGAGGTGGGACTGAGCCTCTGGACGCGCCAACGCGGCACGCAATGCCGCGTCGTCCGGTTCCGGCGACTCACCGTCGAACCACCGCTCGACCTGTCGCTGTAGACTGTCATCACTCATCGCGCTAACCCTCCGCAACACCCATCTTCACCAGACGCGCCCGCAATTTCTTGCGCGCATGGTGGAGCCGGCTCATCACCGTGCCGATGCTGCAGTTCATTGTCTCCGCCATCTCTTCGTACGACTGCCCTTCGAATTCCCGGAGCACAAACGCCGTACGATGCTTGTGCGACAGCCCGTCCACCGCTGTCACGATGGCCTCACCCAATTCACGGGCCTCCAAGGCCTGGTCCGGTGCGGCCACCCGCGGGGCCGCGTGCTCCGCGCGCAACGCGTCGTCGAAGGGGACGGTCTTCAACCGTCGCTTCTTCAAAAAGTCTTTGCTGTGGTTCGATGTGATCCGTAGCAACCAAGTCTTGAAACTCGCATCCCCGCGAAACCGCTTCAGTGACCGGTGGGCCTTGATGAATACCTCTTGCGAGAGGTCCCAAGCCTCTTCCCGGTTATGCACGAAGTGGTACGCGAGTCCGAACACATCGTTCCGGTACTGCCGAACAAGCTCTTCAAATGCAAGATAGTCGCCGCCCTGCGCCCGTTGAACGAGGACCGCGTCCGATTCCGCCGCCGTGCCGTGGGCCGCGTTCTCAAGTTTTGTGTCTACTTGCGTCGCCTCACACAATTCCGTGCGATCCAGCGGTACACTCATCCGGTTTCGCTCCCTATCTGACAAACCAGACGAGTTCTACCCGCGCCTATTCACCCTGTCGATCACGTGCGAGGCCCATTATAGCGCAAACACACGTAATATGCTGCAATACCGTCTGTTAGACCCCAGGAATAATCCGATTCGCACCCCTTCTTACCCTCTCCCGACGGGAGAGGGCAGGGTGAGGGGTCTTCGCCCCATCCCATAGATGGCCACCAAACCTACCGACATCGAAAGACGGCCGTGTCCCCCCTGTCCATCTCCACCTGCCACGCCGACGCGTCCCGCGCCACCGGCTGCCCGGCAAACGGTACCAGCCGCTCAACGGTCCGGCTATGCCTTGGCCAACCCAACGCGTGCGTCCCCTTCGATTCCGCATGCACCACCAGGTAATCGCCCACCACACCCGTCATCCCCGGTGTGTCGCGATACAGGTGTACTCCGGCTCCCTCCGCCATCCAACGAAGCATGCCGACGCGCAGTCTGGGCACACCAGCGTAGACGCTCAGACCATTCCCCACGCGCTTCGCCGCAATAGAAACATCCTTCGTATCCGAATACACACCAATGGGTTGCGCATCCGAATCGGTCACCACAAACCGCGGTGTCCACGCGACCTTGCCAAGGTCGATTGTCTCACCTGTTATGATACTGTCCACGTTGGGCGACCCTGCCCCAAACTCCGGTTCGACCGCCATCCCGCACGCCGCTACGATGCGCGCCGCGTCTGCACCATCGGGACCCCAGATGTCCGGCGCATACGTCCACACCACCGTGCCGCCCCGTTCCAGCACACGTTCAATGCCCTCACGCTCGTCCTTCGTCACACGGTAGGGATTCGCCAGGATGAGCAGACGCACCGAGTCCGGCAGCCGCTCCACGTCGCTCTGCAGATAGTAGCCCACGGGCGCGCCCATGCGGTCCACCTCGGCCCGCCATCGGGCGACGGATTCGATAAGGTACGGGTGCGTCCGCGCACGAAGCGCATGCACCGAGGCCTCATCCACGACGAACGCTACCTGGGGTTCAAACACCGGCGCATCGCGCAACTCCGCCGCCATCCGTCGAAGCATGGCCGTCGAATCCCACAACTCGGGATCGCGCCAACGGCCGTCTGACAACAAGTCGAAGTACCACATGCCGCACCGGTGCGTGAGGAAAGTACCGTAGTTCCGCCGGTTGATGGCCAAGGTCTGGTCAAGATCTCGCGTGCGGTCCTTCCATCCGGGCGCGACCGCGTTGGGTCCCGGCTCCATAGCGGCATGGGTGTAGGTGTCTTCTTCAAGCACCGCGAGCTTGCCGTGAAGCGGAATCGAATCCACCGGCAGGTGCAGATGCCCCGGCTGGCCAAGCTTCCGCTCGAAATACGAATAGGGCGCGTGGATCAGGTCGATGTCATCGCACTCCAACACCCGTGCGAACGCAAGATGGCCCGAATGCGCCAGCGCCCGCGGTCCATTGTGGTTCAACTCGAGCGTGTACCCGTAGAACACACCCGCCAACGACCGTCCCCGCGTAGCCTTCTTGATCGTCTTGGCCAACAGGGCGATCACGTCCGCGATGAGGTCGCTCTGGTAGCGCTGCATATCCATCGCGGCACAGTGGCGGACCGGGTCACGGAAAGGCCCCCAGGACGCCGCGTCGCGTTGTTCCGGCGACGGGAACTGCGCCGTCTCAATCGTCACCTCCGGGTCGCCCCACGCCTTCTGAAGCGCGCCGTCGATCCGGTACCGCTTCTTCAACCACGCCCGGAACCCGCGCAGATTCGCCTTGCTGTAGTCCATGAAGTCGTTCGTGTGCCGGTAGAACCACTCCCCCGTCTGCATATTGGCCACGCACGCCCCCGCGAACCGATCCCCGTGGGGGCCGTTCGCAATGGACCGGATCCGTTCCCGCAGCAGCCGCTGCGTATCGTCCAGCCACACGTCGCTGGCAGGCGATACCCAGTCCATGGGTTCGCCGTTTGCCCGCACGATGCACGCCTCGGGATGCACCTCGCGCCAAGCCCGGTCGCGGCCCACCCAGATGCGCACGTAGAAGTAGCCCTCGGGATGGACGGAACAAAACGTGTCCACCACCTGTTGCGCGGAAGAGGCGCCAGCTTTGTCTTCAAGGGGCACATTGAACGAGAAGAACGGAATACCGGCATCGGCGGCCAGCTTCAACTCTTCGATCAGCACCTCGTCGCGCCCGAACTGGTTGTTCATGGCGAACACGATGGGAGAGAACACCTGCCGACCCACATGGATCGCGGGCGCGCCCTTCTCGCCGGACACAACCCGGCACTTCGGACACTCCAGGGCGCTGACACCGGCCGAAGCCAGCAGCATCGCTGCCAATAGCAGGATAGCCGTCATTCGCATGGTTTTCGTGGTACACTCCCGTGATGATGGTGCGATCCCAGCCCAGTCGTGCGCTACGGGGATGATACCCATGCGCCACCGCGAGTGACAACTAGAGGACGGAGGCCCGGGAATACCGATGAGTGAGACCGCCCACGGACAGGAGAAAGTCAAGAAGAAGGAGTACCGGATCCGGTTCGACGAGTCCGGCCAGATCCTCGGGGGCAGCTTGCATGCCTCCTTGGGCGAACAACTGGGCATCGTGCTAGACGGCTGCGTCGACAAGACGGTCTTCGATTATCTACCGAAGCTTGCCGTTCTCGACCCTGATCTGGGGGGCCGCGTCGATCGTCGTGTGCGACGGCTCTTGGACGATCGTCGCGAATTCTCGATCTACGGCGATTTCGAGGCGAGCGGCAAGACGTTCCATCTCCACATCAGCGGCCGCGCCATCAGGAACTACGACGGAACCCTCGTGTTCACGCTGCTGTTCCTCGACGACACCGAGCATACCCAACTTCGCCGCCAATACGAATACATGTTCCGGCTCGCCAACCACGAGTTGAAAAGCCCCCTCGCGTGCATCCTGGGCGCGGCCGACTTCGCCGAGGAACACCTGGCCGCGGGCAACATCGACGGCATCAAGACCTGCCTCAAAATGCTCCATCGCAACACCGAAGTCATGGAAGACCTCATCACCCGTTACCTCACCCTGTCACGCATCGAGAGTGGTCACCTCATGGTCTCGCCTGCCGACATCACATTCTCGGCCGATGTGCTCAGCCCCATCATTCGCGAACTTCAGCCCACCCTCCTCGCCAAACGGATGGACGTATCACTGGAGGGCGTTCAGGAAAAGCGCGAACCTGTCATTCACGCTGACCCGGAGGCCCTGACAATCGTCCTGCGCAACCTCCTGTCCAACGCCGTGAAGTACGGCGAACCGGGCAGCACGGTCCGCGTCGAATTCCGTCTATCGGACGACGGCGCCGCCATCGCGGTGGCGAACAAAGGGGCGGGGATCCCCGAAGCCCACTTGAAGCGCCTCTTCAACAAGTTTGTTCGCCTCGAAGCCACCCAGGGAACGAAAGGCGCGGGACTCGGGCTCTACAATGCACGGAAGGTCGTGGAGTTGTGGGGAGGAGAGATTACCGTGCAGTCGGAAGAAGACCGGATTCGGTTCGAGTTCACCATCCCTCAGGAGTAGTCTGCGTCACGATCCCCGCGTCAGTACGAATTCCGTCAACCCGCACATGGCATCCCGGAACGGGCTGTCCGACAGCGCCCTCAGGTGTCCCTGCGCTTCCACAACGTACTCCCGGGCCCGGTCCGCGGCGTGCTGGCGTGCGCCCGTTTTCTCGAGCATCGAGGCGACCCACGTCCGGTCCTCGGCCGTCAACTCCGCGTCCCGAAGCGACGCCAGCCGGGCCGTGCCCGCGTCGTCAAGCCCGTCGCGCAGATAGAGGAGCGGCAGGGTCTTCTTGCCCGCGGCCAAATCGCCACACGCCGGTTTGCCCAATACCTCTTCAACCTGACAGAGGTCCAGAAGGTCGTCGATGATCTGGAAACCAACGCCAAGAGACAGGCCGAAGTCCCACAAGCTGTCCAGATGCTCCCGGTCGATCAGATGACACGGCGACCCGCACGCCACCGCGAACAGGCTGGCTGTCTTCGCGCGGGCCAACTCGATGCAGCCATCTTCGGTGAAATGGCCGGGGCCACGCCCGAAATCCGTCAACTCCCCTTCGGCCATCTGACGAATGCACTGCACCCCGTCGCGGATCATGTCGCACGACCCGTACTCGGCCATCAACGCTATGCCACGCGCCACCAGATAGTCGCCGCCCAACACCGCCGCGTGGTCGGTCCACATGGCGTTCAAGGACTCCATACCCCGGCGCAGGCTGGCCCCGTCAATCACGTCGTCGTGTGCAAGCGCGGCCACATGGAACACTTCCATCGACGCCGCCAGCTTCACGAACCGACCCAGGTCCGGCGCGCCCAAGGCGCCCGCGGACAGTAAACACAGCGCCGGACGAAGCAGTTTTCCACCCACCGGTGGCGGACCGGCCGGCTGTTCCTGGACAATCCCCAGAACCTCCGCCCAGAGCGCGCTCACCTCGCCGCGAACCTGGTCCAATTCGACCGCGACCGGGCGGTAAAGCTCTTTCAATCCTAGTGTTGAGGGCATAGTGAGTGATTCTATCACAGCGCCAACTCTCCATGCGAACATGCCGCCGCATTCGTTCGATCAGGACGCCAAACACAAACCTAGAAGTCAACGCGGTGCATCGCGCGTTTAGTCCCCGCGGGGCAACCACATAGCCGCCCAAGCCTTCCCCTGGAATCTCCCCCATCCCCGCGATACAATGCGGGTTGTGTATGCGCCTCGCGGGGGAACACGTCGTTTCCGCCCACGGAGCCCAACCTCAGGAGATTCGGTTGTGTTACGCGTGAGCGAAATGGGGCACCCCGCGTAAGCGGGGACCTGAACCAAGCGAGCGACGCAGGAGCGAGACGGGACTGTCCCCGTTTTCGCAGTCCCTGGTGTCTAGCGACGAACCTCGGGAGATTCGGTTGTGTTACGCGTAGGTATCGTTGGCATGGGCCCCATAGGCAATCTGCACGCGGACTGCTACACCTCCAGTCCCTTGTGCGAATTGGTCGGCGTGTGCGACATCGACAAGGATCGCGCCGACGCCGCCGCGCAGCGGTTGGGGGTCCCCGCGTTCTACAGCGCACCCGACATGCTCGCCCAACTGGCGCCCGACATCTGCGGCATCGCGACGGGCGGCTACGAGTATTCCAGCGACCACTACGAACCCACCATGCAAGCCCTCGAAGCCGGGTGCCACGTACTGGGCGAGAAACCCATCTCCAACGAGATCGACAAGGCCGAGGAAATGGTCGCTTCCGCCCGCGACAAGGGCCTGTGCTACGGCATCGACCTCAACCACCGCTTCACGGCACTATCGCGCACGGCCAAGACCTGGATTGAAGAAGGCCGCTTGGGCCGCCTCCTCTTCGTCAACATGGCCATGTGGATCAAGAACCCCAACGAGTCGTCACCGTGGTTCCACCTCAAGGCCCTGCATCCGCACACCATCGACGTCATGCGCTACTTCTGTGGCGACATCGAAGCGGTCCAATGCTTCACCACCACCGCGCCCGGCCGCACCATCCATTCGACGGCCCATTTCAACATGAAATTCGAGAACGGCGTGGTGGGCGGCCTCACCGGAAGCTACGACATCGAACGTGGCCATCCCATGGAACGCTGCGAGGTGGCGGGACTCGGAGGCCGGTTCGTGCTCGAAGACATGTTCAGCCAACTCACCCTCTACCCGGCGGGCAGCATGGAGAAGACCGTCATCACCAACACCGCCTTCGGCGATCTCAAGGAGAAGGTGTTCGCCGATACCTTCCGCAACCGCATCCACCGGTTCGTAACGCAGGTCAACGAGGGATGCACGCCTGAGGACATTGACGGCTCGGGCGCGGACGGTCTGGCGGCGCAGAAGGTCATCGCAGCCGCGATCCGGTCGGTCGAGGAAAACGCCGTCGTCACGGTGAACCGAACGTAAGCCGCGTCCCCGGTTCGGCGCGTTTGCACAGCATGGAACTGGTGAACGTGATCAGGCGCGGCGCGGATCGAGGCACAATCCGCACCGCAATCTCCTTGGGCAGATACACGAACACCCCTTTCCATCCGTACGTGAGCCACCCGTCGTACTCGGCCTGAAGGCCATCGTCGACTTTGAATGTTGGCTCCGTCATGGCCGGACTTCCCTATCGCCCCTACAACAACCCCGCCAGAATCTCCACGCCCTTCTCGATTACCGCGTCGTCCGCGGCAAACGAGATCCGGAAATTCGTCGCGTCATCGCTGAACACGGACCCCGGAATGATGAGCAGGTTGCTCTCGATGGCCTTCGTCACGAACCCGTCCCCATCCTTGCCCGGCGCTTCCGGGAAGATGTAGAAGGCGCCGCCCGGTTTGGTGACGTTGAACCCCGCCTCGCTCAACCCCGCATAGACCAGGTCCCGCTTATGGCGGTACGCGTCGATCTTCAGTTTCGGGTCGATGCGCAAGGCCACCACGGCCGCCCGCTGCGCGAACGACGGGGCGCACACAAACGTGTACTGCTGCAAGGTGTTCATCTGCTGAATCACCTCGTCGGGTCCCGCCGCGAATCCAACACGCCATCCCGTCATGGCCGCCATCTTCGAAAAGCCGTTCAGGACCAGCAGATTGTCCATCATCCCGGCCATGGAGCACGCCTTGCCGTCGTAGTTGAACTGCTCGTAGATTTCGTCCGAGATGACCAGCAGATTGTGCCGCTTGCCCACATCGGCCAGGGCCTGCAACTCGTCCTTGTCCAACGTCACGCCCGTCGGGTTGCTCGGCGAGTTCACGATGAGAATCTTCGATTTCTCGGTGATCGCCGCCTCCACATCCGCCGCCTTCAACTTGAAGTCAGGGTACGTGTTCACCGGTTTGCACACGCCACCCAGCAGATTCACCAAGTGCTTGTACATCACGAAATACGGATCGCCGAAGATCACCTCGTCGCCGGGGTTGATCGTGGCCAGCAGCGCTAGGAACAGGCCGCCCGACACGCCCGACGTGATCATCACGTTCTCCAGCGGCGTACCGAACCGGCGCTGGTAGTAGACGTTCACCTCGTCGCGCAGTTCCTGCACGCCCCACGTCTGCGTGTACTTGTTGAACCCCGCCTCGATCTCGCGGATGGCCGCCTGCTTGATCTCGTCGTCCACATCGAAATCGGGTTGCCCAATACTCAGATTGGTGGGATTCTCCAACTTCGCCGCCAGCGCGAACACCTTCCGGATTCCGCTCGCGTCGATCACACTCATGCGGTCTGCAATGAAACTCATGAAACAACCTCCAAC
>JAAEQP010000924.1 GCA_024231375.1 bacterium
AAGAAGTATTGCATGGGAGTCATGGTTCCCCACATCCCGCCCACAAAATGCGCCAGGCAGTTGGACACGGCGCCGGTCGTGAAGAACCAAAAACCCATGAACAGACCAACAAGCTTGGGTGGCGCGGCCTTGGTAACAAGCGACAACCCGACCGGTGAGAGGCACAGTTCGCCCACCGTGACAAGGAAGTAGAACAGGCAAAGCCAACCGATGCTGATCTTCAAGACGGAAGATCGTCGGTAGATGGACGTCAGGGCGTCGCGGAACTCGGGCTCGGAACCGTTGGCCAGCAACTGCGCGCGATCTCGATCGGAGAGCACATCATCCCGCACGGTCAGGGTCCGCGTCTCGGAATCCCAAAGGACCTTGTCGACGTCTTCGCCATCAACCTCCGCGGTGGGCCAACCCGCGATGGGGATGATCTCCGCGGCGCCGGGTGGAAGCTCGACCCGCGCTTCCCAGGTGGCATTCCGGTCCATTTCCCCCGCCTTCTTGGCAAGGCGAACCTCTTCCGCACGCGCTTCCGCATTCTCGGACAGTTCTTCAACAGCGTCCTTGTAGGACTGTGGGCTC
>JAAEQP010000925.1 GCA_024231375.1 bacterium
CGACAGCGGGGGCCACGAACCCCCGCCCATGATGCGCAGAACCACGTGGACCGACGTTGCCGCCTCGATCGACACCGTGGTCAGGGCGGGCAGGGGAGACACCAAGGTCAAACAATTGCCGCCGAAGAAGTCCGACCGTTCTCCTGACCGACCTTCCGGAGGGGCGGGAAACGCGACCGTCACCCCTGTGAGACTGTGGCAGGCTTCCAGCTCCAGGTTGAAGGAGGGCGCGCTTTCAGGCGATGGCGGTGGGACGGCCAGCGTCAACTCTTCCAGGCCCGCGACATTTCGCATGCACAACCGCGACGCCGGGGAGAACCGCAGCACGGCGGGACACGTCGCCGGTCCTTCGATGCCGCATGAGTTGGCACACCAGGGTAACGCGAACAACGGGGTCAGCGTGAACTCGTCGGGTGGGCGGTGGGTGGAAATTTCCTGCGGAAGCACGCCCACGGTCGTCCCGGTTGTTTGCAGCCGGCGGATCACTCCGCCGCACCTGGTAAACGTGTTCCACCTGACCGCATCGTCTGCCGTCGTGTTGCATCGATCGAGGAACACGTTCAGTTGCAAGCTGCCGAGTGTTTCCTCGACGTACCGCCATAGCCCCTTCGCAATCGCGTCCAACCCGCTCCCCTCGATCCGCAGCGTGCTCTCCCACCGGCGCGCGTGGCATCCGGGATCCGCACTCGCCAAGCTCCCGTTGTCCGGTATGATCTCCAAGCACACGAGCATCGCGGGCTGTCGGAACACGCACCGCTCCTTGGTGCTGGCATTCATCCTCACCTTGCAGGGCATCCTTTGGACACCGGACAGATCGACCAGGCCCAGGTTTGGATTGTCTTCGATAATCACGTTGAGCTTGAATTCATCCAACGTACCGCAATCATCGTCGACGAGCGTCACAGACTGGAGCCTGCGGTTCTGACTAATCGTGATGGTGCCCTCCACTTGGTCGGCTGGGACGACTGACCATTCGATACTCTCCAGGCGTTCACAACGCGTCACGTACCCGTCGGGCACCGCCAGACGCAGGAGAGGCAGCGCAGTGTTGCACGCCAGCTCGTCCAGTATCACCTTCTTAGCGCAGGAAAGGCGCGGGGCGCGAGAGGTCAGAGGAACGACGGGGGCCTCGACCAGGTCACACCCCGTGAGATGCCACACCCCCACCGTCACACCACAGGCCTCCGCAAAGGACGAGAAGTAGTCGTATGGTATC
>JAAEQP010000926.1 GCA_024231375.1 bacterium
CTCGATCCTGAGTACTTGGAGGCCCACGCCGCGCAGGTGAAGAAGACGGGCAACAAGCTCTTCTGGAATCCCGCCGCCAAGCGTTTCGCGTGCAGTATCGATGTCGACGGCACAATGTGGGACTACGGATACACCTTCCTGAACCTAGAGGCGGTTCACTTCAACTTCGCCACCCAGAGCCACGCGCGCGACATCCTGGACTGGGTCTGTGGCGACCGCATCGTCGAGGGCGACACCTCCCAAGGTGACGACATCTACTTCTGGCGATTCGGTCCCCGCGCGACCACCAAACGGAACATCGACTACTACGTGTGGGGATGGTCGGGTCCCGAATCCATTCCTTTCGGCGGCCAGGTGCAAGACGGTGGCGCCGTCCTCGGCTGGTCCTATCATGATCTGATGGCACGCTTGCGCGTCCGCGGCCCGGATAGTGCCGCGGAACGGCTCAGCGCCGTGCTGGCATGGTTCGACGAAGTCACGGCCGCGGGCGGCTACCGTGCCTACTACGATGGGTCGCGACCCGGCACCATGCAGGGCGGCGGCACCGCGGGCGGCTTGGGGCTGGACAAGGAGTTCTTCGAGAGCGTCCTGGTGCCGCAGATCGTGTTCGACGGATTTCTTGGGTTCCGGCCGACCGCTGACGGGTGCCGCATCGATCCCGCGCTGCCGACCGGTTGGCCCGAACTGACCGTCACGCGCGTCCGTCTGCATGACGCGATCCTCACCGTTCGCGTGACCAGTGACCAAGTGGAGATCTCGGTCGATGCCGCTCTAGGCGCGTCCGACCGTGCCCTTGTAGTTGAAGCCCCGGCAGGGCGCTGGCAAGTGCCCAACGGCGGTGTCACAGAGCGTGCAGACGATGGCGCTGAGGTAGTGCGCGCAGAACTTGCGCTGCAACCTGGTTCCTCCTTGACGTTTTCTCGTCCGGAATAGGAACATGTTTGCCAAACCGATTGCTGACCGGATACGAGAAGGAAGGATGACAGAAATGAGATTGAGTCTGATTCTTGCCGCGGCTGTTGTCATCGCATGGACGGGTGTGGCTTCGGCCCAAATTGTGTTCCACGTGTCGCCCAACGGCGACGATGCGAACCTGGGCGCCCCCGAGAAACCGTTCCGGACGCTCCACGCCGCGCGCGACGCCATCCGCGCCCTGAAACAAACGGACGGCCTTCCGGAGGGCGGCGCGACGGTGCTCGTGGCGCCTGGTCAGTACGTGTTGTCTGGCTCGCTGCAACTGGAGGCACAGGACAGCGGCGAACCGGGGAAGCCTGTCGCCTACCGCGCGCAAGAGCCCGGTGTGTCGGTTCTCCGTGGTGGACGCGACGTTCCTCCCTCTGCCTTCGAGCCGGTGAAGGACGCCGCCATACTCGAGCGCATCGATGCCAGCGCCCGCGCCGTTGTGCGTGAAGCGGATCTCAAGGCCCTGGGCATCACGGACTACGGTCCGTTGGACAAGGACGCCCTTGGGGGCGGTCCCATGATGGAACTGTTCTTCAACGCCGAATCCATGCCCCTGGCATGCTGGCCGAACGAAGGATGGGCTGTCTACGGAAAGGTTCTCGACAAGGGATCGCGTCCTCGGTGGAATGAGAAGCCAGAGCGGCCCGGCGTCTTCAAGTACGAGGGCGACCGGCCGTCGCGCTGGCTGAAGGCCGACGAGGTCTGGCTTCACGGCTACTGGTGCTACGACTGGTACGACGACATGATGAAGGTGGCGCGCATCGACACCGAGAAACAGACCATCGCCTTCGAGAAACCCCACATGTACGGCTTGGCTGAGAAGCGCCGCTACCGCGCGGTGAACCTGCTGGAAGAGCTCGACCGGCCCGGCGAGTGGTACTTGGACCGCAAGACCGGTGTCCTCTACTTCTGGCCGCCGTCAGATCTTGAGAGTGCCGAAATCGCGGTCTCCATGCTGGCGGCCCCTATGGTTCGGGTGGATGGGGCGTCCCATGTCACAGTGGACGGATTCGTGTTTGAACTGACGCGCGGATCGGGCGTGAACATCCGAGGCGGCTCGAATTGCAAGATCGTCCGGTGTACGTTCCGCAACCTCGGCACCTCTGCCGTATCCGTCACGGATGGCCTCAATCATCGCGTGGCCGCCTGCGAGGTCCATGGGGTCGGTACGAGCGGCATCTCCGTTGCAGGCGGCGACCGGCCGACCCTGGCGCCGGCGAACCATGCTGTCGTCAACAACCACATCCACCACTATTCGCGGCGCAAGAAGACCAACGCACCGGCCATCGCCCTGAACGGCGTCGGCAACCGCGCCGCACACAACCTGATTCACGACGCGCCCCATTGCGGCATCAACTACTACGGCAATGAACACGTCATCGAGTCTAACGAAGTCCACGACATCTGCCAGGACACCGGCGATGTGGGCGTGTTCTATTCGGGCCGCGATTGGACCTGCCGCGGCAACATCATTCGCCACAACTTCGTGCATCATATCCAAGCGCCCGGTCACGGATCGTCCATGTCGGTCTACCTCGACGACTGCCATTCCAGCACCGCGTCCATCGGCAACGTTTTCTACAAGGTGCAGCGCGCCGTCTTCGTCGGTGGGGGGCGCGACAACATCGCCCGGAACAACATCTTTGTCGAATGCGACGAGGATGTGACCGTCGACACGCGCGGGCTCGGCTGGGCCGCGAAATACCAGGAACGCGGCGGCGACCACAAGATGTACGAGAAGTTGACAGCCCTCAACTACGACAAGCCGCCGTATAGCGAGCGCTATCCCGCGCTGGCCCGCATTCTCGACGAGGACCCCCATGCCCCCATGGGCAATGTGGTTGAATGCAATGTGTCCGTCAACAGCGGCTGGCAGAAGTTCAACAAGTACGTCGTCGTGGGCGAGAATTTCGTGACCAAGAAGAACCCGGGGTTCGTCGACATGGCGAAAATGGACTTCGCCCTTCGTGAGGATTCCGTTGTCTTTGACAAACTGCCCGAGTTTGAACCAATCCCGCTCGACCAAATCGGACTCGTGCATGACGCGAACGGAGCCCTGCGCACGGACGTAGAGTGAGGGGGCGGCTACGACAAGGGGAGATTGAAGAGCCGCGCCGCGTTTTCCCAGTAGAACTTGCGTAGGATCTCGGGCGGAAGCGCGAGTTGACGCTCGTAGTAGTCGAACTGGCGGGTGAACCCCTCGATGTAGTCGCTCGTCTGCGTCGCTCGTTCTTCGGGGTTCTCGCTGAATGTCGATTCGTCGACGGTCCAGTCGTTGCCCCAAAGGACGCGGTCCTGGTACTGCACGAAGAACGCCCGCACCGCCTCCTGCGGTTGCGTGGACAGGTCGCGCCATCGCGCGGACGCGTCCACCAGCGCGTTCGGATGGGCATCGAGAAACGCCCCCACCTGCTCAACGTCGTGCGATAGACTCGCCAGATGCGCTCCGACGAACGTGATGCCCGGATGCCGCGCCACCAGCCGGTCGCGGTGATCCATGATCTCCTCGTGCGACGGCCGGTCGCTGCGTCCGTGCCAGTGGAACTCCGGATGGTTGGCATAGTACCCGTAATGGTGCGCCGAGGGGTCCAGCGGCCGCCATGCCTGGATCGGGTCGCCAATGTGCATCCAGACAGGCACGCGCCGCTCTTCCAGAAACGAGAAGACCGGTTCCAGCACGGGATCGTCGCAAAACGTGTATTCACCACTGTCGTTCCGCAACATCATGCCCAGATCTTTCCAGATCTTCACCGCAACCGCTTTGTGAACGGTCAGGTCGCGATCCAGCTTCGCAATGATCTGGTCCGCGTACCCCGAATTCCAGAAGCCCGTCAGGCTGAAGGTCGGACAGAAGAGGAAGCGGCTCGGATGCCGCTCCACGTCCTCACGAAGCGCAGCTTCATACGCCGCCACCGCCTCAGGTTCTCGAAAATCCGACCAGGCGATGTTCAGCACGGCACGGATATTCAACGCGTCCATGAGGCCCGCATACGCCGTCTTCCGCCCCGCCACGTGGGCGTGGGCGTCAAATCGACGGTAGGGAAGAGGATTACTGCCCATAGCGCCTTGCCCGGCCAATGCCGAATGCCATGCAGAGAATCAGAGCCACGCACACGTACACCGCCCACCACGCCATGGGCAGGCCGTTGGTGCCGTCGCCAGCGCCAATCACGAAGATGCTGAAGCTCTCGGTCTCGACGGTAATGGTGTTGGCCTCGGTGTCGACCACCCCGACCAGGTCGAGCACGTCCCCGGTGGACTCGTCAATATGGACCACCACCAGGTCGGTCTCGGCGTAGCTCGTGCCATCCACAAACCCGTCCTGGTCCGCGTCCGCATAGAAGATGGTGACCGTCGCAAGTGTTCCGCCGCCGTCCGCCGTGAGCCCATCGGGCCCCACGTCGAAGCTGGTGCCGTCCAACAGCCCCAGCACATTATCCGGCAGTTCCGGGTCGCCGTGGCCGACACGGTCAATCCCGATCTCCGTCGGACCCGTCAAGGCCTCCGGCAGAATGGTCACGATGATCCCGTCCAAGGTCACTGTGCCGCCGTCACCATCGACCGTCTCCGTCACGGTTGTAGCCAACACCACATTCACGGTCCGCGTCACCGGCGTGGCGGCGTTGCCTGCCGTGTCGCTCACGGAATAGGTCAACGTGTAGATTCCCACCGTCGACGCATCCACCGAGCCGGACACCTGTACCTTTGCCGAGATATCGCCATCCACGTTGTCCGTAGCCGCGCATCCTGCGTCGGTATAGCTGCTGCCCCGGTCCCTGGTCACCGGGGTTTCGCCCTGCAACGTCAACACAGGTGCCTCGGTATCCGCGGCCTGCTCAACCGTCACATCGACCGGGCTCCCCACTGCGGGGTCACCGTTGCTATCGGTCGCGGTGACGCGGATGACGCCCGTGCGTGGCGAAGCGCTCGCGTTCGACGCACTCGCCACGGTGAAACTGCCCGCATCCACACCCGATGGGCTCGACGTGATGGACAACCAGCTCGTCGCGGCGCCTTGCACGACCGCAGTCCAATTCAACTCGTCGCTGCCGCTGTTTGCGATTGCAAAGGTAGCGTTCCCGCCTTCGGCGGGCGTGCTCTGGGATGCCGTAACCTGCAACACCGGCGGCACGAACACCACGTTCACAGTTCGCGTGGCCGTCTCAACGTTGCCCGCAGTGTCGGTGACGGTGTAGGTCACGGAATAGGCGCCTTCGGTGCTGGTGTCCACCGTACTGGTGACGCCGATGGCTCCGGTCAGGTCGCCGCAGACGGCGTCAACTGCCTCTGCGCCCGCATCGACATAAGCCGTATCAATCTCAACCTCGATAAGGTTGTCGCCCAACACGGTGATGATCGGCGCTTCGGTGTCGCCGGATTGGTGGACCTGCACTTCCACAGGACTGTTCACCGCGGTGCCGCCGCCGCTGTCGGTTGCGGTCACGAGAAGGTAGCCGTTGCGCGAAGTGGATGCCGTGTTCGCGGCGCAACTCACGCCGATGGTGCCCGCATCCACGCCCGCCGCGCCGGAGTCGATGGTTAACCAACCGGTCGCCCCACCTTGCACCGCTGCCGACCAGTTCAAGACATCCGCACCCGTGTTCGCCACGTCGAAGGTCGCCGCGCCCGTTGGCGCACCCACGCTGCGGGAGGACGTCACTTGCAACACCGGCGGCGTCACCAGCGGCGTCAATTGCACCGCGTGCGCGGTGTACGGCGAGCAGGGCACGTATACGGAGTTGGTGTACGGGACGTAGTCGCCGTCCGTGATGGCTACGTTGTAGGTGGCGTAGCTCGCGATGCCTGGGAACAAGGCCTGGCCCAGCGAATTGGTGTACACCGCCGGCGTCGGGAATCCGCCGAACACCGTCACCTTCACCGGCACGCCCGCCAAGGCC
>JAAEQP010000927.1 GCA_024231375.1 bacterium
GCCTGCTCTGCCTCTTGACTTTTACCTATCATGGATGTCCCTCTCTTCCTAAGGAGATTCACGATGAGCAGAATCCTACTGACCTTGCTGGTGACGGCTTGCTCGACTGTCGCACTCAGCGAACAACTCACCGTCACGCTCCAACGCGGCCTCGACGACTACAACGGTGCAGCGGACACGCTTCTCTACGCGCCCAGTTCCGTGGCGAACGTCAACTACGGCGCCACATCCTCTATGAGTGCGGGCATCAATCGATGGGGCGAACACTACGTCGCGTTGCTCCGGTTCCGCCTGGACAGCATCCCTGCGGGTGCGCGCGTCAAACAGGCTACCTTGCACCTGTACGACGGGGCGAAGGAATGGCCTCCCCACGACCTCCGGGTGGATGTGCTTGCGGTCACACCGGCCAACGCCGGCTGGTCTGAAGGCCACAACGACGGCACCCGCGTTCCCGTGGCGGGCACGAGCTGCTGGAACTACCTCAGCTATGACGGAAAGCCGTGGACGGGATCCTCAGGGCTCAGCGACGAAGGCGTCGACTATCTCATGCCGCCGGCAGGGTCGACCACGGTTCCGAGGGACCACCAGGAATGGATCGAGTTCCCGCTCAATCCTGCCGTCGTACAAGGATGGCTGGATAATTCAGAGTCCAACGCGGGTTTCCGCATCTATCCGCTTGAGGCAAAGGAGAAGGGCGAATACGTCCACTTGCGCAGTTCGGATTGGCCCGACCAATCCATGCGCCCGAAGCTTGTCGTAGAATTCGACATGAGCGACGAAGTGGCCGGGCAGTATTGGCGGACGGTGGCCCTTCGTGTGCTCGCCGCGACCGTGACGCGCCTGGGAGAACTCGAGGAAGCCGCTTCGAATTCCGGCAATCCGCCGAGGACCGCGGCGACGCTCGAGGAGTTGCGCCAACGGTTGGAATCCGCACGGACTGAAGTAGATGCGAACGCGAGTCCGGCCGCGGCTCAGATGAAGGAGGCCATCGCCCGACTCAAGGCGATGCAGAACGAAATCATTGTCACGTCCGACAACCTGACCTTGGCGCGCGGGGCGGCCGTGAACGAATCGCGCGGACTCGCTACCGATTATGCCCTCGCCGTGGCGGACAGCATGACGAATGTGCTGCGGGTGCCGGGGCTGTTCCGGGGCGAGTTCGCTCCTGTGGCCAACCTGGAGCTTGCGAAGAACGAGTTCGAGCCGGTGCAGGTCTGCATTGTCCCTGTGGACGCCGACGTCATGGGAGCCACCTGGTCAGTGACGGACTTGCAGGGTCCCGGCGCCGTCATCCCCGGTGAGGATGTTGACGTGAGTGTGGTGGGCTACATGAAATCGCTCAAGCCGGCCCTCCCCACCGATGTGGAGTGGTGGCCGGCGCCGATTCTGGACTTCATGGACGCCGTCGACGTGGCGCGGGGCGAAATTCAGCCGTTGTGGATGTGCGTGCGTACGCGCGAAGATACGCCGGCGGGTGTGTACACGGGGAAGTTGACGGTCCGTGCGTCCGGCCTCGAGTCGAAATCTGTCGAGCTTGAGGTCCGTGTCTTCGATTTCGCCATTCCGAAGGAGCAGCACCTGCTCACCGTCTGGGGCAACAACGAAGCGACGCTGAGGGACATGTACGGCGACAAGTACAACACCCAGATGGCCCACGACTTCTTCCAGTTCCTCATCGACCACCGGCAATCGGTCAACAGCCTCTACGCACCCCAGGGGACGGGTGCATCGCAAGGGGGCGAAGCGGGAGAGCGGTCGATAGTCGGTTATCCGACGTTGTCGGACCCCGCGGAGTTGAAGGCGCTGTGGGATGCGGGCTGCCGGTGGTGGAACCTGGGTTACCTCCACCCCGTGCATGCCAAGGATGCAGGGATGGAGTTCGAACCCTATGTGCACGTCTTCATCGAACGAATCCGCGAATCACTCAAGGTCGCGGACGCTGCCGGGTGGCCCCGGTCAAACCTGGCCATCTACTGCTTCGATGAGACCAAGGACTTCGACATGCTCGCCAAAGCGGCCGCCCAAGTGAAAGCCGCCTTCCCCGACATCGCGATCATGACGACCGGCTACGACCGAAGCTATGGCGTGAAGAACGGCCCCATTGACGACGTGATGGACATCTGGTGTCCCCTGACGCCCCGCTACGTCCAGGACTGGGACCTCATCAGGGGAATAAATGGGGACAGTAACCCTTTATTTGGAAGGATTACGCCGGCGACGGCGATGCGTGCAGGCGCTGCCCGTAGGCCATCAGAAGGGCTTGGGGAAGCACCAA
>JAAEQP010000928.1 GCA_024231375.1 bacterium
CGCTATAGTAAAAAGGCGGATGCCATCTGGGTCTTCGAGCCGCGCGTGGCCGAGGCCTGCTTCGACGCTATCGTCAAGGAGACCGGTGTGCCGGTCTTCCGCGATCACTGGTTGGACCGCGAAAAGGGCGTACGGAAAGAAGGGACACGCGTCGTCTCGATAGCCATGGCAAACGGCGCCGTTTTCAAGGCGGAGATCTTCATCGACGCCACCTACGAAGGCGACCTCATGGCCGCGGCCGGTGTCCCGTACATCGTGGGCCGCGAGGGCAACGACGTCTACGGCGAAACGCTCGACGGCGTGCAGAAAGCCCGCGCCATAAGCCACCATTTCGAGCTTCCCGTGAGCGCCTATGTCGTTCCCGGCGACGCTTCGAGCGGGCTGCTGCCACGTGTTCACGGCGAGGACCCTGGCGAGGACGGCCAAGGCGACCACCGCCTACAGGCCTACTGCTATCGGATGTGCCTTACGAAGGTGCCGGAGAACCGCGTCGCGTTCCCCAAGCCGGCCGGCTACGACCCGCTGCAATACGAACTCCT
Source organism: bacterium (assembly GCA_024231375.1). Next base: position 540 of record JAAEQP010000928.1, read on the forward strand.
CGGGCGCTACTTTGAGCAAGGCTACCGCAAGCTCTTCCGCAAGTACGACCCCATCCCCAACGCCAAGACGGACACGAACAACCACGGTGCCTTCTCGACGGACAACATTGGCATGAACTACGCCTACCCCGAAGCATCTTACGCGGAACGCAAGGTGATCTTGCGCGAACACGAGCTATACCAAAAAGGGCTCATGTGGTTCATGGCCAACGACTCGCGGGTGCCCGAAGATGTGCGCGCGGCCATGGGGGAATGGGGCTTGGCCAAGGACGAGTTCGTGGACAACGGCCACTGGCCGCACCAGATCTACGTGCGCGAAGCACGGCGTATGGTGAGCGATTTCGTCATGGCGGAACCGCACCTGCGCGGCACGATACCGACACCCCGGCCGGTTGGCATGGGCTCGTACAACATGGACTCGCACAACGTGCAGCGATACGTCGATGAAAACGGCCACGCCCGCAACGAAGGCGATATCCAGATTA
>JAAEQP010000929.1 GCA_024231375.1 bacterium
AAGCGCGAGGTGCAGCCCGTCCTCGACAAGTTCTGTGTGGGCTGCCATAACGGCCAGCGCGAGGGGATGCTTGATTTCGCGGCCAAGGAAGAGCAGGGATGGGGCAACTTCACCCCGTCCTACCTGGCCCTTCACCCCTACGTGCGGCGTCCCGGACCGGAGAGCGATTATCATCTCCCGAACCCGCTGGAGTTCCACGCCGACACGAGCATTCTCGTTCAGATGCTTGAGAAGGGACACAAGGGCGTCAAGCTTGACGAGGAAGCGTGGGACCGTCTGATCACGTGGATCGACCTGAATGTTCCCGACCACGGCACCTGGGCCGAGCATCGCGCCATCCCCGGCAACTTCCACCAGCGGCGGCTGGAAATGCGCACGCGCTACGCGAACCGCCCGGAGGACCCCGAAGTCATCCCCGCCATCGACCGCGCGCCGATCGAGTTTGTGGCGCCTGGCCCCACCGTGCCGGCTGCGCTTGTCGATTGCCCGGGTTGGCCGTTTGACGCCGAAGAGGCCCGGCAGCGCCAGGCCGAAGTCGCGCCCGCGGGGCAATTCGTGATGACGTTGGACCTGGGCGACGGCGTGGCCATGGACCTCGTCCGCGTTCCGGCCGGTGAGTTCGTCATGGGCGGTGTGCAAGGGCCTGACGACGTGCGGCCGCAGGCACGTGTGGCAGTCGACAAGCCGTTCTGGATGGGCGTCGTCGAAGTGACGACCACCCAGTTCCGACAGTTCGACCCGACCCAGGACAACGGCGTGTTCGACCAGCACAACAAGGACCATACGCTGCGCGGGTATCCGGCAGACGGCCCGAACTTTCCCGCCATTCGCGTGTCGTGGAAGGAAGCCATGGCCTTCTGTCAGTGGCTTTCCGAGAAGACCGGCCAGACCTGCACATTGCCCACCGAAGCGGAGTGGGAATGGGCGTGCCGTGCGGGCACGAATTCGCTCTTGAACTACGGCGATTTCGACGCAGACTTCTCGCGACACGCCAATCTGGGTGACGAGCAACTCCGACTGATGGCCGTAGCCGGCATCAATCCGCAGCCCATCAAGAATCCGAATCCGTATATGGACTTCCTGCCGAAAGACGCCC
>JAAEQP010000930.1 GCA_024231375.1 bacterium
ACCTACATCACCTACCAGGGACCGCATGAGGATCCCTACGTCTGCGCCTACGACCACGCCGCGGAGAAATGGTCGGGGCCGGTGAAGGCCGGCGTCAATCTGATGGGCAAGACCCCCGACCCCACCGGTCACAATGACGCCGACGACCACGGGCGCCCAGCACTGATAGTAGACATGCAAGGCTACATCCACGTCGTCTTTGGCGGTCATGGCGGATTCCCGAAGTTCGGCAGGAACGAACTCGGCGCTTGGGGGAAAGGCAAGCAGACGCACGTGGTCTCAAAGAACCCGCGGGACCTCTCGGAGTGGAAGGAACTGGAGAACATCTCCCCCTTCGGCACGTACAGTCAGTTCGTAAAGATGGACAACGGGGACATTTACCTCTTCTACCGCCACGGCTCCCATCGCAGCAATTGGGTCTACCAGAAATCCACCGACAACTGCCGAACCTTCGCGCCTCCGGTTTCTGTCCTGAAGCACAAGACCCGGGAAGAAGACCCCAATATCCACGACGCCTGGTACGCATGGTTTGAGAACGGCCTCGCCGACACGGTCACCGCCTCCTACATCTATCATCCCTGCGCGGTCCGCGGCCACACGAAGGAACGCTACAACGCCTACTACATGCAGATGGACTGCACCGACGATTCGTGGCAGACTGTCCGCGGCCAGGCCCTCACGTTGCCGGTGACCAAAGAACAGGCGGACGTGTTGACCCTGGTCTGCAATACGGGAGGCGAACGCTCAAATCACGGAACCTGCCGTATGGACAGCGAAGGCAACCCCCACGTATTCTTCCGGCAAGGGCCCGGACAGGTGCGCTACTTCCGGTGGATGGGCGATTCGTGGTTCGGCCCGGTCGCGGTCACGGGCCAACACAAGAGCCAAGACGGTGATTTCGTCGTCGAATCCTCCGAAAGAGTCCGGATGCTCCTATCAAACAGCACGCCGGAGCAAGGCGAAGTCCGCTGGTGGGAAACATCCGACGGCGGCCGCACATGGGAGAAGGGTGCGAGCCTGGTGTCGTCTCCTCAGACCAGCTACCGCGTGAGCACATTGGTCCGAAACGGCCATCCCGACGGCCGCATGGTGGTCACTGAAAACCGGCGGGGACAGGACCATCCGTACAAGAGGATGCTGCTCATCGGAGACAACGGACCCGTTCAACGCCCTGAGGCGGAAACGAAACACCTGGGTGACCGGCTTGATCGCCTTCGACAGAACGCGCAGTAGGAGAACCAACATGACTCACCGCCCATACCCACTGCTGACCGCAGTCTGCGCCATAGCCCTGCTCTTGCCCCTATCGACCTCCTTCGCCGAGGACAACACCACCGTGCGCTTCGACCGCCCCCTGGGTGTCCAAGGCACCGTCAACATCCACATCGCGACGGACAAGGCGTACCGTACCGGTCCCGAGGCGAAACGCGCAGGCTTCACCCTCTTCGAAATCCCGGACCTGGCCACCTGCCGGTTCACACAGGCCTCGACCGTCTGCGAACTTCGTTGGGTCTGGGCAAGAGGCATTGAGGCCGACGACCTCGGCGTGCAACTCCCGGTGCTGCCCGGCCCGGAAGAGTACTTCATCCAATTCACCTGGGACGCCGAGGCCGGACGATTCAACGGATACGTCAACGGCGCCCCCCTCCGCCTTCCCGACACACAAATCCCGCCGTGGGCCGCTCCCCAAGGCACCGAGATCCGGTTGGCGTCCGGTCCGTTCAAGACAACCCTGGTCTCAGCCCTACCCAACCACCTCGGCCAATCCCAAGCCCGCGCCTTGGTTCCCGAGAACTTGCTGGGACGGCACGCCGAACTCTTCGGCGCCCCTGAGGAAGTTCGCTCGCCCATCGACGTGGCCTCCAGGCTGGGCAACGTGCTGTACGAATCATCCTTCGCTGCACCAGACAGTGTCGAAGGTTGGGTACTTGAAGGTCCGGGCCTTCTCTCCTTCGAGGGCGGCTGGATGACCATGGCCTCCGCGAAACCCGACAGCCCCAAGAAGGACGGTCATATCGTCCATTGGTGTCCCAATGACTTCCCCGAATCCTTTGTGGCGGAATGGGAGATGCAGATCACGTCGGAATCCGGCCTCTGCATCGTCTTCTTCGCCGCACGAGGCGTAAACGGCGAAGACATCTTCGACCCGGCCCTCCCGAAACGCACCGGCATCTTCCGCCAGTATCATAGCGGCGCCATTTCCTGCTACCACATCTCGTACTACGCCAGCACCCCCTCCAGCCCCGGCCGTATCACGTCCAACCTACGCAAGAATCGCGGGTTCCATCTCGTTTCCAACGGCCCGCCGGGCATCAACCCCGGTTCGCACGCCATGCACGCCGTGCGCCTCGTCAAAGACGGCCCCCACCTCCAATTGCTCGTCGACGACGAAGTCATCATTGATTTCACCGACGACGGGAAACGCTACGGACCCGTGCTCGAAGGTGGCAAGATCGGCCTCAGACAAATGCAGTGGACGAAGGCCCAGTACCGCAACTTCCGCGTTCGCGAATTGAGGAGCAAGTAGGATATGGCATCCCCCCGGAATCTCTCACGTCGGCATTTGCTGAAAATGGCTGGAATGGGGCTCATGGCGACTGCATTGCCGTCGAGAGCGTCCGCAGCAGCACCAAGACGAAAACCCAACGTCATTCTCATCATGGCGGACGACCTGGGCTACGAAGCCCTCGCCTGCAACGGCGGCACATCCTACGACACGCCGCACCTAGACAACATGGCGTCCAAGGGCATGCGCTTCATCCACTGCTACTCCCAACCCGTCTGCACACCATCCCGCGTCAAGATCATGACCGGCCGTTCCAACGCCCGCAACTACCAGAGCTTCGGCCATCTCGATCCCAACGAAACCACCTTCGGCCACATCATGAAGGACGCAGGCTACAAAACGTGCATCGCCGGCAAATGGCAACTCTGCGGCGGCAACGATCACGACGGCGCGTTCCCCGCCGCATCCGGCTTCGACGAATCCTGTATGTGGGCCTACCACCACGATCTACCCGAAAACGCCCGCGACACCTACACCTTCTTCGGCGAAGTGCCCAGAAAGACCTCGCGCTACTGGAACCCCGCCATTGTCCGCAATGGCGAATACACCCCTACCACGACCGACGACTACGGACCCGATATCTTCCGCGACTTCATCCTCGACTTCATGAAGAACAACCAAGACGATCCCTTCTTCGTCTACTACCCCATGGTGCTCACCCACAACCCCTTCGTCGCCACACCTGACAGCAAGAACCAGAGCGATCGCGCCCGGGCCGGGGGGAGAGCGTACTTCGGCGACATGGTCCAGTACACAGGCAAGATTGTGGACAGCATCCTCCAGGAACTCGACACCTTGGGTATTGCCGAAGACACCCTCGTCCTCTTCACCTGCGACAACGGCACCTACAAAGGCATCACGTCTCGTATGGGCGACCGCGTAGTTCGCGGCGGCAAAGCCCTCCCCATTGACGCAGGCGTACACGTCCCTCTGATCGCGTCCTGGAAAGGCGTCATCGAACCGAACACCGTGTGTACCGACATCATCGACTTCTCCGACTTCCTCCCCACCATAGCCCAGGCGACGGAGGCCTCCGTCCCCACTGACCGCACCTTGGACGGACGAAGCTTCCTCCCCCAACTCAAAGGCGATCCCGCCAAACCACGCCGCTGCGCTCTCGTCCACTACGACAAGAAGCCGGACGACCCCAAACCCGAATACCGCCGCATACGCTTCGCCTACGACGGCCGCTACAAACTCTATCTCGACGGACGCATGTACGATGTCCCTAACGACTGGCTCGAAGAACACCCCATCCCCCAAGACGCCATGCCCGCCTCCGCATCCGCCGCCCGCGCCAGACTCCAAGACGCCCTAGACACTCTCCCCGAATGGCAACCCGACAACAGCACATTCCAAGGCACCAGCGACCCCGCCCTCGACGAATACCGCCGCAAGTACAAACGATAGCAGCGAAGAACCGTTCTCAACACAAGCGAATCGCGCCACACCCCACGGCCCCACTTCGCATGCACATCTTCGTAGGGTGCGTCGAACGAAGTGAGCACGCACCATCCGAGAATGTCCGAACGGCGCCCTCGCCGGTCTCCCCCCACACCTTCCCCCGGCCAACGTCCCGTCAGGGCAGTCGCCAGAAGAAGGCGTCCCCGCCTTCTTCGGATCGCGCCGCCCCGGCGCGCGGGCACTTTTCCCTTGAACATCACTCTCCTCGCCCCTATCCTCAAACCCCATGACCCAATCCCCCGATAGCGCGCCGGAATCCGATCTGGGTTTCGACGTGAACGCGCCCTACGCCGACGGCTTCAACATGAAAGCCATCTGGGCCGCCCTGTTCATCGGGATCATCATGCTGCCCGGCGCCGTGTACCTCGCCCTTCTCACGGGCCAAGGCATCGGCGGCGCCGCGCCCTGGGTCACCATCATCCTCTTCATGGAAGTCGCGCGCCGATCCTTCGTCAAACTCACGCCCCAGGAAATCCAGGTCGTCTTCTGGGTCGCGTCGGGCATGGTCGCCGGCGGCGTGGTCATGGGCGTGGCCGGACTGACCCTTCCCGGTGGCGTGTTCGGCCAACTCATCTGGGACCAGTTCTACGTCCAGTCCCAGCAAGCCCAGGAATTCGGCCTCAGCGATCTCGTCCCCGCATGGGTCGCACCCCAACCCGGCTCCGAAGCCCTCCTCAACCGCGACCTCTTCCACATCGACTGGCTCAAACCCGTCGTCGTGGTCCTTATCCACCAAATCCTCTTCCGCCTCAACTGGATTGGACTCGGCTACCTGGTCTTCCGCCAGACCGCCGACGTCGAGAAGCTGCCCTTCCCCATGGCGCCCGTGGGCGCCCAAGGCATCCTGGCCGTCGCCGAATCCACCGAGAAGAAGCATTCCTGGCGCTGGCGCGTCTTCTCCATCGGATCCATCATCGGCGCGGCCTACGGCATGGTCTACGTCGTGGTGCCGGGCGTTTCCGGCGCCGTGTTGTCGCAACCCCTCGAGATTCTGCCCATCCCCTTCATCGACATGACCTCCAGCCTCGGCGACACCTTCCCGGGCGCAATCATGGGCTTCGCCACCGATCTCAGCTTCATCCTCACCGGCATGGTCCTCCCCTTCTGGGTCATCCTGGGAACCGCCGCCGGCAGCATCCTCACCCGCGTCATCGGCAATCCCCTGCTCTACCAGGGCGGACTCCTCGAAGCCATGGGCCGCACGCCCCACTGGAAACCCGGCATGACCGCCGTACCCGCGCTCTACACCTCCAGCCTCGACTTCTGGCTCAGCGTCGTCATCGGCCTCGCGCTCGCCGTCGCCCTCATCAGCGTCATCGGCGCCATCCGCGCCTTCCTCCGGACCTCCCGTCAACCCAGCGCCGCCGCCAACGCAGACGACCGCAAAGGACGCGGCGATCCACCCGTGTGGCTCGCCTTGGCCCTCTGGCTGGGGTCAACCGCCATCTACGTGATCCTCTGCCACTACCTGGCGCCTGAGTTCAACCTGCTCATCCTCGTGGGATTCGGCTTCCTACTGACCCCTCTGCTCACCTACGTCTCCGCCCGCATGTTCGGCATCACCGGCGTCGGCGGCGCAGGCGCGGGCATTAGTTTCCCCATGGTCCGCGAAGCGTCCTTCATCCTCAGCGGCTACCGCGGAGCCAACATCTGGTTCGCGCCCATTCCCTACTTCGACCACGGAGGCGTGGCGCAACGGTTCAAGGTCCTCACCCTCACCCGAACCAAATTCACCAGCATCATAAAAGCAGAATTTGCGGTTTTCGTCATTATGGCCGTGTGCAGCTTCGTGTTCTGGGCTCTTATCTGGAAGATGCAGGCCATTCCGTCGGCCACGTTCTCCTACGTGCAGAAGTTCTGGCCCACCTTCGCCCTCATGAAATCACTCTGGGTCGATTCCACCGTCTCAGGCGGCCAAGCGTGGATTCGGGAGGCCTTAGATCCAAAGCTGATAGGGGTTTCCGGCGTTGTGGGATTGGGACTATTCGGCCTGGTCTCGGCGGTAGGCTTGCCCTCGTCCTTCTTCTACGCCATGGTCGGCGGAGTTTCCGTATTCCCCCACATGGCCGTCCCCATGCTCCTGGGCGCCATCATCCGCCGAAGGGTCATGGAACCCAAGTACGGCAAACAGCAATGGTCTAAGATGGCCCCACTGCTACTGGCCGGGTACGGGTGCGGCATGGGGTTGGTCGCCATGATCTCCATCGCCTTCAGCCTCATCTCTAAAGCCATAGTTCAATTGCCCTTCTGACCCACAGCCCGCTCCCGTCGAAACAGTTCTCTGCCCCCGTACTTTCGCGAAATCTGTGAGTAATGTTCTGGACTTTGAGTTGTAAATACTGTATAGTGTTTACATCAAGAGAGTAACTGTGGCTTCAAGCAACGGAGGAGAATCCATGAAGCACCTTAAAGGCGTGACCAAGGATCCGGCGATGGTTATGAAGGCAGCCGCGGACAAGACCTGCTGCTGCGACAGCCTCTTCAAGACTCCCGAAGAGAAAGACGCGAAGAAGGAAGAAGTGCCCGTATAGCACGACACTCTACCAGGCGCCAGCGACTGTTCCGCGGAACGTTGGCGACTTATCGATTATTGGGCATCCGTCACACGTTGCCGTCGTGACGGGTGTCTTTTTCTGTTTCTGGCAAGCCCTGCCACGGCTCCCCTTCGCGCGCCCGCTGCAGCAGGATGCGTCGAGGCAGGCCGTCCCTGGTGTGGCCGGTCGCGGCTTCCGGGCCGCGCTCCGACCGTGCCACATCCCGCCACTGAAGATGTCCTCCCCCGCATGCGCGTAGCGACGGGGTGGCGGCGCGCTACCGCGCGCCCGGCTCTGCGGCAGCAGAGCCCTACCACGGCCCCTCTTCGCGCGAAATCCGCCGTAGGGTGCGTCGAACGAAGTGAGCACGCACCATCCGGAAGTGTGGGACCAGCGCCCTCGCCGGTCGCTCCCCCTACCACTCAATCTCCGTCACCATCGCCGGATGATCCGATTCCGGCCCAGTCAGATACCGCGAATCCCTGATCCCCGTCCCGGGCGACAAAAAGATGTGGTCGATGCGGCGACCCGGCGCGATCTCCCGTCCTTCCAAGTCTCCATCCCACTTCGTGACCCACGAGTCGTCCAACTGCTGAACCGTGGTCTTGTACGAATCCGACGTCGACCGGAAATTGAAGTCCCCCATCAGGATGACGTTCCCTTCGCCCTTGAGCCGGTCGAGTATCGCCTGCTGCTGGTAGAGCGGACCGCTGTTGCCCAAGTGCGTCACGACCACGTTGAACACCTTTCCTCCAACCTCAATCTTGGCCTGCGCCGCTGCCGTCTGCTCTTTCTGGTGCGCTCCTTCCCCATGGCTGAAGAGGAAGAACGTCGTCGCGTCGCGCAGTGGATACTTCGACAGCAGCGCCACACCGAACGTCCCCGTGACCGGGCTGGGTCCATAGTACGAGTACATGTCGAGTCCGTCGGCCAAGAACCGCACGACGTCGCAGTTGCCGCCCGCGATACGGTTGGTATCGGACTCCGACAATCCAATAATGTCGGCATCAACCTCGCGCATGAGCGCGAGCTGCCCATCGAAGTTCTTCTGCATGTCCGCGCTGTAGCCCTGCTGGATGTTGTAGCTCAAAATCCGCAAGGTCCGTGCCTCTCCGGCAAGCGTCGCCGGCTTCGCTCCAGTCACGCCCACAGCAACAATCGCGCAGGCCGCGGCCACCGCCACAACCACGGGCCATCCCCAACGCTTGGCCTGCGGTCCGTCCACGTGTCCCTTCTCGCCGCGTCGACATGCAGCGACAGCGCACAAGGCTGGTACAAGCCCCGCCACCAAGTGAACCGCCCAGAAGCGATCGCGGAACAGTGGACCTATCACCGGGATGTAGTCGTACACGGTAGTGAAAATGTGCGCCATGATCATGGCCACGAGACACAACGCGCCGACCGAGAAGCCAAGTGCCAACGACCGGTTCGATGGGCGTCCTGTCACCACGCGTTCAGCGCAAACCACGAGGTTCAGCAGGACAACGGGCGACGTGAGGAGCATCAACAAGAGAAACGCACGTGCCCCAATGCCGATAGGCGGCGCTACCAACGGGTACGCCTCAATAGTGTTTGGCAGCGTCACCTGATGAAGAAGCACCGTGAGCGTAAGCGAAACCACGAAGACGCAGTTCCATGCGGCCAGGACCCCTCGTCTCGTGAGCACCTCAACGACACGCGGGGACGTCATCAGAAATGCGAACCCGGTCACGCTCAGCCCCAGCACCCCAACGACCAGGCCGTAGTCCGCCTCCGTCCAGCGTGCGATGACGTTCGGCGCAATGAACACGAAGTAGAGGAGCGTCAACGACGCCATGATGCCCAGAGTGCCCACCAAGACGGTCCCAAGTCCTGAGGAACCATTCGCACTCTCATCGCCACGGGGATCCTTCTCGGCATCCATGATGTAGCGAGGCAGCAACGTACCCGCCACGGCCGCGAGCGCCCATCCTGCGGGCTGTACATGACGCCACGTCGTGATGTCGAGTCCAGATCCCATCACGCGATACAGAATCGACAGCGCCAGTGCGACCGTAATGCCTCCGCCGAACGCCTGGGCATTCCGATACCCCTCCTTCCGTCCCCAATGCCACAGCAGCGACGGAAACAGGACCAAGAAACACGCCACCCCGATACCCGAAGCCCACATCTTCCCACGCGTGCTGAGCATCGGCTCGACAACCCGCGCGACGAACATAACCTCTCCGACGACAATGCACGCCCACCCCGGAAGACCGTCACGAAACGCGAACAGAACCACGGGCGAAAAGAGCAACAGTATCGCCACAATCTCCACCGTGACACCCGTGGAACCCAACCCAAACGCATAGATCGCCTCAATGAAATCCGCCAGTAGCTGCAGGAAGAACAGAAAGAGCAACGCAAAGAGCATCACCGCCACGAAGTCCCGTCGAGTGCGCCCGCCCATCGCCGAAGTCATAACACCCCTCCCAATGAGTCCGCCCACCAGCCTGGAAGCCCCGTAGGGTGCGTCGAGGCCGGCCCTTGGCCGAACGAGCACGCACCTCCGTTATGGTGAGGTCTCGTTGTGGCGTGGTCTCTGACCGCGCCACTCCAACCACCGAAGGTGTCCAAAGGCCCCCTCACGCCCCCATCGCCACCGCCTGATCCACCATCGCCAGGTAATTCTCCACCGGCACATAACTCGGCACCGAATTCCCCGACCCAACCGCATACCGGCCGCGCGCCCCGCACACCTCGATCAACTCACGCGTCTTCGCGCGCACCTCGTCCGGCGTGCCGCCCGAAAGAATGTTGATGTCCAACCCGCCCAGCACCCCGAGCCGGTCCCCATGACGCTCCTGAAACTCCTCCACGGGAATGATGGCATCCTCATACGAATGCTTCGCGTCAATCCCCACATCGTCCACCAGGACGTCCATGATAGAAACCAGATTGCCGCACGAATGCAGGAAGTACGGCCGCCCATGTTCATGCGCCTGCGCAGCGAATTGCTTGTGCCACGCCAGACTGTACATCCGCATCTGGTCCGGCGTGATGAGCGTCCCCGTGCGAAACCCCATATCGTCCCCCTGGAAGATCGCCACAAGGTTGTCCATGTCCAACAGATGACGATGGTACGCCTTCAACAACTCCCCCACGCGTTCCGCTACCGCGGCCACCAGGTCCGGCTGCTCGTACACCGCCATGCACAGGCCCTCGATAGACATGAGCTGCGACACATGTTCAAACATGCCGCCGGCATGGCAACTCAGGAATCCCATCCCCTCGGGGAGGTTGTTGTTCACGTACTCCACCCACGTGAAGTCCATCTGATCGAGCGTAGGCCAAGGATAGGCTTCGAAATCGTCCCACGACGCGATGATTCCGTGATGTTGGTCCGTCCAGGTTCGCTTGCGGTCCGACGCGGGCGCAGGGTCGTCGCCGACCACACGGTTCTGTGGAAAAGGGAGGGAGGTCTCGAACCGGACGCAGTCGTAGCCCATGGCTTGCCAGAAGGCGATGAAGTTGTCGAAATGGGCCTGCTGCGAAGCACGGTCCGAGCCAAACTCCACCCACTCGCGGCCCATCAGACCCGTGACGATAGGTTCCATGACCACGGGGTCCACGATGTACTCGACAAGCGGAACACGGCTCTCAGGCGCGCGGCCCAATACGATATCAATGAACTCCGCCGCATCGGGCCGCGGATTCTTCACAGGCACATGACTCGCCACGTACGCTTCCCCCACGCCGCGGCGCAGGGCCTACTGCTCGTCGTAGCGCCACGACTTTCTGAACCGGCGCAAGGACACCGTATGTCCCACCAGTTCCATGAAGTTGCCCATGTAATTGCCAATCCGGACAAGCCGGAGCGGCAAGTGTAGCAGACGGGCGGTGTCGGCGCCATACTCGGCCTCGAGCTTGGCCCGGACCTCGGGGTCGGTCATCCCCTCCGTCTCGGCCCAGTGCTGCGCGTACAACACGGCCGTGCGCTCCGCTTCCGGCACATCGCCCAGATCGTCGGCCAGAAGCGCCTCGATCTCAGCGCTATTCATGCCTTCCTTCAGGGCAATCTTCGCATGGACATACGTGCAATAGCTACAACGATTTACCTTGGTCACTGCCAGCATCAGCCGCTCCCGGAACTTGGGTTCCACCACCCCTCCCCGCACCATCATCCGAAAAATCGACGGCAGGTGGGTCACAACGAACCCCATGTCCTTCAAGAACTCAAGTGGGTTCCGATACGTGCGTTTTCCGAAAGTTGCCATGCTAGCAGGTGTGCTCCTTGGTAAAGGGCTGCGTCCATCTCCGGATACCACTTCAAACCGGTCTGTCCGGCCCCGGAGTCAAGTCCACGACTTTCAGGAACTAACGCAGCCTGACCAAAGGATGTTCCCGCATCAGAAAGTGCGTCTGGCACTCCCGGCAGCCAGATCAGCGCTTCCCCTGCCACCTCCTCCCATGTGTGCCACCTTCAAGCGAAGCTTGAGGGTGTCCGGACTCATTCCGCAAACGTGACGATGGTATGCGTACGAGGGAGACTTCGGTTACTGGTCACATTTCCCTCTTCGTTCTCTCCGTTGTGGCCGGTCGCGGCTTCTGGGCCGCGCTCTGACCGAGCCACCGACGTGACCGCAGGTCACGCCACCACCGAAGGTGTCCATCCCCACGTCCGCGCAGCAACGGGGTGCGGCGCGCTAGCGCGCGCCCGGCTCTGCGAAAGCAGAGCCCTACCACGGCTCCCATACGCGCTATCGCCCCTCCCACACCGTCTCCGAATCCTCTTCATCCTCCCAATCCATGTAGATTCTCTTTCCTCCCGCTCCCACCAGTGCCATCCGTCAAATCCGTGGTTACACACTCTTCCTCTGTCGCTGGCCGCCGACCGCCGACGGCCCTCTTCACCCCCCAACCACCTGCACCCACACCGTGCGGTTGCGTGGCCCATCGAACTCGCAGAAATACAGCGACTGCCACGTGCCCATCTGCAAACGCCCGCCCTGCACCAACACCGTCTCGCTGGACCCCATCATGCTGGCCTTCACGTGCGCCGCGGAATTGCCTTCCGCGTGGGCGTAATCCCCCTGCCACGGCACAAGCTTCTCCAGGATATGCTTGATGTCGTGGACCACGTCCGGGTCGGCGTTCTCGTTGATCGTGACCGCCGCCGTGGTGTGCGGCACGAACACATACACCACACCGTCGACCACGCCCGAATCCGACACCGCCGCCTGCACGGCCTCATCGATGTTCACCATCTCACAATGCGATTTCGTTCTGACTGGGAATGTTGTCATGGTTAGAACTCCGCCTGTTCAAGGTTTCGCAAACCAGCGGCCATGGGCGCCCACATGGCAACCGCACTAAGGCCGGTGACAAACAAGAACACGAACCCGAGCGCCCACCAGAATGCCTCGGGCGTGGCGAACCGTTCAAGCACACGCCATTGCAGAATCAGGGTCTCC
>JAAEQP010000931.1 GCA_024231375.1 bacterium
ACCATGGCTTCCAGGTGGCGGTTCGTGGACGTAAGGATACGGGCGTCGGTGTGCTCCGTCCGCGTTGAGCCCAACGGCTGGAACTCGCCGTTGTTAAGCACGCGCAGGAGTTTGACCTGGATGGAGAGCGGCATCTCGGCGATTTCGTCCAGCAGCAGCGTGCCTCCGGAGGCGACTTGAAACTGCCCGGGCTTGTCGTGTTTGGCGTCGGTGAAGGCCCCTTTCACATAGCCGAACAACTCCGATTCCAGTAGCGTCTGCGGGAGCGCGGCGCAGTTCACTCGGACATACGGCCCGTGTCGCCGCGGGCTGAGGTTGTGAATCGCTTGGGAGATCAGTTCCTTGCCGGTTCCGCTGGGACCGTGAATGAGGACGTTGCACTCGGCCGTGGCCACTTCGGGTAGCAGATCCAGCATCTGCTGCATCCGCTCGTTATTGCTTCGCAGATTGGCAAAGGCGTCGATCCGGGTTAGCCGTTCCCGCAATTGCTCTTCCACGGAGAGGTCGCGAAAGAACTCCACGGCTCCGACGACTTCGCCGCGTTTGTCCCGCAGAATTGTGGTGCTGACGCTGATAGGAAGTGGTCGGCCGTTGCGAGTGATGATGGTGACGCAATCGTCCGAGACGGGTTTCCCATCCGCCAACGTGTGGCGCAGGGCGCAGCGGGCTTGGCAGATCTCGGTGCGGAAGATATCGAAGCAGTAGCGGCCAACCGCCTGCTCGCGCGTGAACCCGGTGATCTTTTCAGCGGCGTGGTTGAACGCGGTGATACGGCAGTCGGGATCGGTGGTGAAGACACCTTCCGTGATGCTGTCAAAAATGATGCCCGCGATTTTGCGGGTGGTCGCTTCCATGGTGTTCCTTGTCCCATCTTGGCGGGTGCAAGCGGCAAGACGACCAACAGCTTCGTCCTCGGCTTCCCGACCGGTGATGGCA
>JAAEQP010000932.1 GCA_024231375.1 bacterium
GGGGATAGTCGTCCCAGTTGCCGAAGTAGTTCTCGGCACCCCATTCCTCCACCCAGTAGGACGCGCCCGATAGCCAGGCAAAGTACAGAAGCCGCCGGTGCAGCGAACGCCCGCTCCCGAACTCGGGGCCCACGCTGCCCATGTCGTGGAAGGCCTCGAACTGTTCCCGCGTCGCGAACCACGGCGAGAAATCGGTGGCGCAGGTGCAGCCGAATGGTGAGCCGCCCCAGGTTTCGTAGTACACGCCGAAGGGTTTCCCATGCTCCTTGGCCGCGCCGCGAACGCACGCAATCTGGAACGCGGTGAGAGAGACTTGGTTTCCAATCTCGGCCATCACGTTCTTGGCGCCCAAACGCAATGCCGCGTGATGGAGTTGCGTGTGGCCGGTGACGGACGCCACTTGGCCGTGCGTCAGAGCAATCAGCTTCTTGAAGTACTCTTCGAAGTATGTGGTTACATCCTCCATTGTCTTGAGCGGGCGATAGACGTCCTGATACATCTCGTAGTTGCCGCCAGAGAAATACGGCAGGTTCATGCGGCCTTCATACTCGGCGAAATGCTCCTTGTCGAAGGGCAATCCCTTTCCGAGAATATGCTTGTTGATCCGGTGATAGTCGTGGATCGGCGAATTGCCCCATTCGTGGACCTGGAATCCCAGAAAGAGGGGGTCGTCCTTCAGACGTTCTGCTACCTGGCCAATACCTACCAGCGGTTGGTACGGCATCCCGCCCGTGATCCGGTCGATGTAGTAGGGCCGTCCCGAGGCCTGTGCCTCCGCAAGTCTCGGCGTATCGAGCCAGCGCTCGCCGAAAGGCGTGGTCTTGAATCCGGTGTTCAGGAGCCGGAAACCGTGGTCGGCCGGGAATCCAGTCTGCTTCAGGCCTTCCAGAAACCGGGTGTCCGTGTAGTGAAGGAACACCATCTTCCCGCCGTTCTCCGGCTCAGCCGCCTCGCCGACCGCGCCCGACAGCACCATCAGGGCAAGCGCCCCCAGGTTGATCGTCATTTGTCGTCCTCCTCATCCCGGATGCATCACGGGAACACGTACTCAAGGGTCGCAAGGAACTTGCGCTATAGTAAGTGAACGCGTTCGGGCAGTCCACGCCGACAACTGTGCTGTCGGACGAACCACGTCCATGTGGTACAATCGCCGAAACTGGCGGAACACAGGAGATGAATACCATGACGTGTCTGGGGGGACCATTTGCTGCTTCGCTGCTCATTACATCGGCCATGGCCGCTGCGCCGGGTGCGCCGCTGCCCATCTACGTGAGCGGCACGGACGGGTACAACACCTATCGCATTCCTGCGCTGCTCGTGACGCAGAAGGGAACCTTGCTCGCGTTCTGCGAGGGTCGCAAGAGCGGTGGCGGCGACACGGGCGACATCGACATGCTCGTGAAGCGGTCGGAGGACAACGGCGCGACCTGGAGCGGCCAACAGGTCATCTGGGACGATGGCGCGAACGTGTGCGGCAATCCATGTCCCGTGGTGGACGAGTCCACCGGCACCATCTGGCTCACCATGACGTGGAACCTGGGCAAGGACCACGAGCGGCAAATCATCGCCGGGGACAGTCAGGACACGCGCCGCGTCTTCGTGTGCCACTCGACGGACGACGGGCTGACGTGGTCGAAGCCGACCGAGATCACGGAGACGGCCAAGAAACCGAACTGGACGTGGTACGCCACGGGGCCCTGTACGGGAATTCAGTTGAAGCAAGGTCCGCACAAGGGACGCATGGTGATTCCCTGCGACCACATCGAATCGGAGACCGACGACTACTACTCGCATATTATCTACTCGGACGATCACGGTGCGACCTGGACGCTTGGCGGAAGGACGCCCACCGACCAGGTCAACGAGTGCCAGGTGGTCGAGTTGGCGGACGGGCGGCTGATGCTCAACATGCGCAACTACGACCGCACGAAGAAGCAGCGGGCCGTGTCTATCAGCGAGGACGGCGGGATGACGTGGTCGTCGTTGTGGCGGGACCCGGAACTCCCTGAGCCGCGGTGTCAGGCGAGCCTCGTCCGGTATACGTTGGCGGCGGACGGCGGCAAGAACCGGTTGCTGTTCTCCAACCCGGCCAGCCCGGACGACCGCGTGAAAATGACCGTGCGTCTCAGCCACGACGAAGGCGAGACGTGGGCTGCGTCGAAGGAATTGCACGCGGGTCCGGCGGCGTACTCGGATCTGGCCGTGTTGCCCGGCGGCGATATCGCGTGCTTCTACGAGGCGGGTGTAGAAAATGCGTATGAGACGATTGTGTTTCATCGGTTCACGCTGGACTGGTTGACGGACGGGAAGGACACGTTGCCGTAGACGCGAAGGCGGGGATAGCGGGGCTGTTGAAGAGGACCGCCTCGCTACGTGCAGGCCGCGAAAAGACCTGGGACAGTCCCGTCTGCGTCCGCCTGCGGCGGACTCCGCTTGGTACAGTCCCGGTTTTCCGCTGGATGGGGCGGCGGAGGAGAAGGAGACAACTGATGCGCTGCTCAATGGTCACGCGGACGGCGCTGGTGGCGCTGTGCGTTGTGGGAGGCAACTTCGTCATGGCACAGGCACCCGATGCGCCGGAACAGACCAAGCACCTCGTCCTGGACGCGCGCGTCATCGATAGCACGATCAACGCTACGTTGACGGTTGGGGCCGTCAAGAAGGACCCGCGGAACCCGCTGTTCCGTGAAGACAAGCCGTGGGAACCTCGGTACGACAACCTCTACGCCAACGTCCTGTTCGACGAAGCGGAGGGCGTCTACCGCTGTTGGTACAGCCCCTTCATCATCGACGAACGCACGACCAGTACCCCGCCGGAGAAACGTCCGGCCACGCGCTATCTGGGTGCCAGGCCCAGGGGTCGCGAAATGGGCGTGTGCTATGCCGAATCGCGGGACGGTATCGTGTGGAAGAAGCCGGAGCTTGGCCTGGTCGAGTTCGACGGCAGCACGGCGAACAACCTGGTGGTGCGCGGTCCTCACGGGGCGGGTGTGTTCCGCGACGACCATGAGCAAGACCCCGCCCGGCGATTTAAGATGTTCTACAGCGGCGACCCCATGGCGGTACGTTTTTCGCCTGACGGACTTGTCTGGAGCGATCAGGTGCCGTGTCCGCAGGTCGAGGCGGCGGGCGACACACACAACAACGCGTTGTGGGTGCCCGAATTGGACCGATACATCGGGATCACCCGGTTGTGGGACAAGGTTCGCCAGGTCGGGCGTAGCGAGAGCCCGGACTTCGTCAATTGGACCAAGGCCGAGGT
The DNA here is from genome assembly GCA_024231375.1 of bacterium. The sequence goes on from JAAEQP010000932.1 coordinate 3,263, forward strand.
CGTTCTTGAAGGATTGGAACGCCATTTGCAGACCTATGCCATGCCCGTGTTTCAGTATGCGGGTGTGTACATTGGGTTGCCGGTCATCTTCAACACCAAGACCGACCGCACGCACACGGAGCTGGCTTGGAGCCCGGACACGATCCGTTGGCGTCGAATCGATGCCGGTACGCCGTTGATTCCGAATGGCGACGAGGGCTCGCCCGACTGGGGATGCGTGTACGGCGCGGCGTACCCCGTGTTTCTTGACGACGGCATCCGCTTGTTCTACGGCGGTAGCGACGGTCCCCACACCAGTTGGCGAAACGGGTTCCTGTGTCTGGCTACGTTGCGTCCCGACGGATTCGCGGGGTTCGAACCTGTCGTGCCCGGTCAACCCGCCGTCGTTACCACGCAACCGGTGGTGTGCGATCCGAATCGGCTGGTGGTGACGGCTGATGTTGAGGGCGGGGGATCGGTGACGGTGGAGGTTCTTGACGAAGGGGGTGACATGATCGCGGCCGCCAAACCGCTCGCCGTTGACGTCACCGATGGTGGTGTGCAGTGGCAGGAGGACCCCGCGGCCAACCGCCCACCGGGCACGGCCTACCGGTTCCGGTTCACGCTCGACGCGGCGAAGCTGTATTCGTTTGGCTTTCGGTGATGGATGGTTGGAGAAGATTGGTGCGTGCTCGCCGGGCCTCCGGCCCACCTCGACACACCCTACGAGGACTCCGTCATGCTGAGCGCCAGCGAAGCATCTCGCACTCCTGCACAGTTTCCGGGGAAACCAGATTCTTCGCTTTGCTCAGAATGACGCGAGGGGCGCAACTCACCCGTGGCTGATTCTCCGGCCTTCCTATCTCCCCATCTCCATCAATCTACCCATCTCCTTCTCCGGGATTCGCGACTTTCTCCGCGCCCTGGTAATGGGGTATCCTTGCACATCGCGCTTTGCGCGCATTTGCCGCGGTAGAACCCAGACAGGACGCGAATGAAGAGCACACACAAGACCGCCGATCGAGACCCAAAGCGCCGGGAAGATGCCTACTTCCCCTTCGGAGTACCCGTGTCCCGATCCGCCCGTGAAGGGCTCGGCATCGACGAGATCACGGGGATGATGGAATCACACGGCGTGGTGTATGCCGCGCGGGAACTGGCCGGTCGTATGGCGCCCGCCTTGGCTTCCCCCGGGATCGCGGAACCCATCCGCGCAGGCGAACTGCTTGTGGCGGAATTGGTCCAAGGGGCGTTGCGCGCCGTCATTGACCACTATTGTGCCGACCAGAACCCGGGTTCCTTGTTGCGGGGCGTGGACTGGGTCCGTGCGTCGAGAGGGGCGGACGCGGCCGACGAATCGGCCAGGGCCTTCGTGGAACTGTACCCCCCGGAAGCGGGCGCGCCGGATGCTGCCGCGTACCTGGCGGAACGTGTCGGAGATCGCGGCCGCGTCGAGATTGCGGTGGAAGAACTGGTGCTGCTGTACCTGGCCACCGCGAACCGGGCCATGACGCGGTTGTCCGAGTTGTTCGCGGACGACGAACTGCAACGCCGCGCGCCGTACCGCGGCCTGGTCGAGGGACTTGCCGAGTTTTACGGGTCCGAACCGACCGTGGCCGAGTTGGACGCGCCGCTGTTCGACTGCCTGTTCGCGCCGCTGAAAGCCGCGCCCGATTCGTTGGACGGCCAGTTGGACTACATCCGAAGCCATTGGAAGGACGTGCTGCCCGAGGAATTTCTCGAACGCGTCAGCGTGGCCGACGGCGTGGTGCAGGAGGAAACGCGATTCCGCGGCGTGGGCCCCGGCCCGACCGAGGTGCTGTCGTTCCCCGGCGGTGCGGACGATGTGGGCCATTTCTACGCCGAACCGGAACGGTTTTCCGATGACGCCGACTGGATGTCGAACGTGGTGTTGATAGCCAAATCGGTCCACGTGTGGTTGGACCAGCTTTCGCGGCACTACGGCCGCTGGATTCGACGGCTAGACGAGATCCCCGACGAGGAACTCGACCGGTTGGCCCGGTGGGGCTTCAACGGGGTGTGGCTGATAGGCGTGTGGGAACGGTCGGACGCGTCGCGCCGCATCAAAGAGATGACGGGTAATCCTGAGGCGGCCGCATCGGCCTATTCGCTTTTCGACTACCGCGTGGCCGCCGAATTGGGCGGCGAGGAGGCGCTGGCGAATCTGCGCGACCGAGCGCGGAAACGGGGCATCCACCTGGCGAGCGATATGGTGCCCAACCATGTAGGTCTGTTCTCGAAGTGGGTGGTCGAACACCCGCAATGGTTCGTCCAATTGGATCATCCGCCGTACCCGGGCTACTCGTTCACGGGCGAGAACCTGTCCCACGACGACCGGGTGGCCTTGTTTATCGAGGACGGCTACTGGGATCGCCAAGACGCCGCCGTGGTGTTCAAGCGTATCGACCGCGAATCGGGCGAAACCCGCTACATCTACCACGGCAATGACGGCACGAGTATGCCGTGGAATGACACGGCCCAGTTGAACTACCTGAACCCGGACGTGCGGGAAGCCGTGCTGGACACCATCCTCCACGTGGCGCGGTTGTTCCCCATCATCCGGTTCGACGCGGCCATGACCCTCACCAAACGCCATTACCAGCGGCTGTGGTTCCCGAAACCCGGCGACGCGGGCGCCGTGCCGTCCCGCGCCGAGCACGGCATGACGCGGACCGAGTTCGACGAGTGCATGCCGGAGGAGTTCTGGCGGCAGGTGGTGGACCGGATCGCGGCCGAGGCGCCGAACACGCTGTTGTTGGCCGAAGCCTTCTGGTTGATGGAAGGGTTCTTTGTACGCACGCTGGGCATGCACCGCGTGTACAACAGCGCGTTCATGAACATGCTGAAGATGGAAGAGAACGCCAACTACCGCACGACCGTGAAGAACGTGATCGAATTCAGCCCGCAAGTCCTGAAACGTTTCGTGAACTTCATGAGCAACCCCGACGAAGCGACGGCCGTCGAGCAGTTCGGACGCGGCGACAAGTACTACGGCGTGGCCGTGATGATGGCGACCATGCCGGGTCTGCCCATGTTCGGGCACGGGCAAGTCGAGGGGTTCACCGAGAAGTACGGCATGGAGTACCGGCGGGCCTATAAGGACGAGCATCCCGACGACGACATGGTGCGCCGTCATGAGACGTGCATCTTTCCTTTGCTGCGGCGCCGTTGGCTGTTCAGCGGGGTGGAGAACTTCGCCTTCTACGATTTCCACAGGGACGATGGGCATGTCGACGAGAACGTCTTCGCCCATTCGAACCGGGCGGGCGACGAACGTGCTGTCGTGCTGTATAACAACGCATTCCATACCACCCAGGGACGAATCAAGACATCGACGGCCGCCAACCGCGGCAGCGAGGAAGATGAACAGCTCGTCCGACCGACGCTAGCCGAAGCCCTCGACCTGAACACTGATGACGGAGTCTTCTACATCGTCCGCGATCACAAGGACGGCATCGAGTACATTCGGTCCGGCGCCAGCATCCGTGACGAGGGCCTATTCGTCCAGTTGGAAGCCTATCAGTACCACGTGTTCCTCGATTTTCGTGAGGTGGTGGACGAGGACGGGTCATGGGCTCAACTGGCGGAAGGGCTCGCGGGCCTCGGCGTGGACGATATGATGGAAGCGCACCGCGCCATGGTGTTGGCGCCTTTGTTGGCTGCGTTCCGGGAGGCCGTCAACGGAAAGACTCTGGCTCAGTTGGTGGCCGACAGTGACGCGAAACCGAAGAAGGAAGCGTCCACAAAGGGGGCGAACAAACCCGCGAAGAAGAAGTCGGCGCGGAAGCCCAAGATCGCCGCACCCGCGTTCCAGAAGCCCATGGAAGCCTTCCTGGAAGGCTTGGCGGCCCAAGCGGGACGCCCCATCGCCGCGGCTGAGACCATCAAGGCCATGGAGGTGTGGTGTGCGCGATTGCGCGAGTTCCCGGATGCGGCGCAGGCCCTCGACCTCCCCGAAGAGACCTGTGCGTTTCTGACCGGTCGGCATGAGGATACGGACGAACGCGAGGCGTTGGACCGGATTGGCGCGGCGTGGGCCATTCTTCAACCGATTGGGCAGGCTTTGGCGCCGGGCATTGAAACGCGTGACGACGTCCCCGGCGCGGCGGCCCATTGGATGGACGAATGGCTGATGGCGCGGGGCGTGTCGGAAGCGTTCACCGAGTTGGGCCGCGAAGAATGGCGTGCGAAACTCGACACCAAACTCGTTCGCATCGCGTTGCACTACGTGCCCGTGTTGAGCGGCGCGGGCAAGCGGGCGGTCCGGCCGTTGTTCGCCCGGCTGCTGAACGACCCGGCCGTGCGCGATTACCTCTACATGAATCGGTTCGACGGCGTCCTCTGGCTGAACCGTGAACAGCTCCAGACCATGGTGTACTGGCTGTTCCTGTTCAGCGTCGTCACGTTGGTAACCGACACGTCTCTCGACGCCCGCGCGCGTACCGACGCCATCCAGCGCCGGTTCGAGGCCATGGACACCTTCCTCACCACCGCCGAGAAGGCCCATTACCAGGTGGAAGAGATCGTGGCGGCGTTGTCGGAAGAGGACGACCACGAATAGGCACGAATCGGATCACGAATTGCCTCATCGCGGCGTAGCCGCAACCAAAAGGGGAAGGCGCACTGCCCACCGACTGTCTGGAGGGGCGATGACCGGCGAGGGCGCCGGTCCCACA
>JAAEQP010000933.1 GCA_024231375.1 bacterium
CCAGATGTTTCGGAACTGTACGCAATTGTGGTGGGCCTGGAGACGAATACGCTGGGGTTCCTTGGGCGGCGCCACGGGCTTCTTTTTGAAATCCCCGGACGTGCCGCGGGGCATCTCGATATCCGTCTGCACGGGAACGCCATTGTGCACCACCGTCATGCGGGGATTCTCGACGAGGTTGCCCTTCTTGTCGAAGCGGGCCGAACGAAACTCGATGTCGTAGGACTGCCACTGCAAGGGCGGCGCACACATGTTCACCCTGGGGCCCGATATCTGGTAGATGGCGCCGCACTCGTTCCAATAGCCGGGCAGACCGTAGCTGTCCAGAATCTGCACCTCGAAGTACTTCTGCAAGAACACGCCGCTGTTTGCGCGTGACTGGCCGCGTTTCTCGGGCATGAAGGGCAAACGGAACTCAAGATGCAGCCTCACGTCCGCGAATTCCCGTTCGGTGTACAAGGAATCGTTGTCCGGGTTGGCCTGCATTACGTTGCCCGGCAGAATGTCCCACCACTTCCCTTTCGAGGAAGGCTGCCACTCGTCGAACCCCGAGCCATCAAACAGCACAATCGCCTTCTTCGGCGGCTTCATGCCAAGGTTCGGCGACTCCCATATGTAGCGATCCAACGCAAACTCGCCGGGCTTGTCGCCGCGTCGCCCTCCGGTGAACGCCTTGCCTGCGATCGTGCCGTAGTATTCGCCATCGTCGAAGACCATGGCGTCTCCCTCTGCCTTGGCAGCAACCTTCTTGAACAGCGGAGCACGGGCATACAGCTTCCGCGTCAGCACGACCTCGAACTCGCCGTTGCCGAGGGCGATTACCTGCGCCCCGATCCAGGGGTGCTTCTTCTCACCGCTGCTCCACATACCCTCCCAATCGCCCGCGTACGGCCCAATCGAGTCGGGATAGAGCGCCGACGCGTCCCCGTCCGCGGCGCCCGCTGTGAGGGCAAGAGATATCGACAACGTTGCTACAATCCGAATCATCATGGTTCCAAATCCTTCTCTATCAGATGTCGTTCAATCGAGCTATTCTTCAAAGGGGAAACTGACGCGCCGGGGCTCTTCGCCGGCGTTGTACGCGGCCAGTACCGTTTCGGGCGCAATGCGGCCATCCTGCGCATCGGCGGCAGGCGGTGTCTCGTTGAGAAGCGTGTCGACCCAAGGCCGGGCCACACCTGCGATGCGGTCGCCATGGCCGGCCGGGATGGCGATGTCGGGCACTTCCCAATCCGGCGCGCCGTGGCGAAACACGCGGATGGCCGGGGCGTCCGGATGGCGCGGCACGCCGCAGGACGGACCGTCCCCGTAGTTCTGAATCACTGTCCCCTTCGAGCCGTAGATCTCGGTCGTGTTCTCACCGGCATACACAGTCGAACTGTTGAACAGAATGCCCATTTCGCCCTTCGCGAACCGGTACACGGCCACGCCGTTGTCGTCGGGCGCGACGTTGGTGATGACGTTGTCGACTTCGGCG
>JAAEQP010000934.1 GCA_024231375.1 bacterium
CGCCGAAGTCGACAACGTCATCACCAACGTCGCGCCCGACGACAACGGCGTGGCCGTGTACCGGTTCGCGAAGGGCGAAATGGGCATTCTGTTCAACAGTTCGACTGTGTATGCCGGTGAGAACACGACCGAGATCTACGGATCGAAGGGGACGGTGATTCAGAATTATGGTGACGGCCCCTCCTGCGGCGTGCCGCGACATCCCGATGCGCCGGCTATTCGCGTGTTCCGCCACGGCGCGCCCGACTGGGAAGTGCCCGACATCGCCATCCCTTCAGGGCATGGCGACCGCATCGCGGGCGTGGCCCGGCCCTGGGTCGACACGCTTCTCAACGAAACACCGCCTGCCGCCGATGCGCAGGACGGGCGCGTCGCGCTTGAGATGGTATTGGCCGCGTACAAAGCCAGCGAAGAAGGACGGCGGATCACCTTCCCCTTTGAAGAATAACTCGATAGATCGACCTCTGATAGAGAAGGATTTGGAACCATGACGATTCGGATTGTAGCAACGTTGTCGATATCTCTTGCCCTCACAGCGGGCGCCGCGGACG
>JAAEQP010000935.1 GCA_024231375.1 bacterium
GGCCATCACCATCCGTGTCCGCGCTCGCGGGATCTGTGAAGGCCCGCTCCTCCTCAGCGTTCGTCAGTCCGTCCTTGTCCGGGTCATCCGTCGCACCGGACGCGGCATCTGTAGGAAGACCGTACTCGCTCTGCCATGCATCAAATATACCGTCGGCGTCAAGTCTTGGATCCAGTGGATCCTCCTCGTCGAAAAACGCCAACAGCACCGTGTCCCGACTCATCCGCAGGCGACGCTCGGGCCAGAAGCCGGTGACGTCGTCGGCCCAGTAGCCAACGAACGAGAGTCCATCGTCCGGTATAGCGCGCACGACCACACCTTGTCCAGGATCGAAACTCACCATTTCCCCATGAGACAGTAGCCTGCCGGGAGGCGCAACCCAGAGACGGCCCTTATCCTTGTAGGTGAGGAACATCAGGTAGGTGACCTCTGGTTCTCGCAGATGCCCCATTTGAATCACAGCGCGGAACTGTTTGTCACTGTCCATAGTGACCGTCAGACCGTCCTGAATAGTCCCATCCAACTCGCCCCCGTGCCAGTGAATGCACATTGGGCATGGATAGCGGTCGATATCGTTGATACTGAGCGTCACGCGGCTGTTGGAGGGGAACCGGTGGGTCGCTCCCCATTCGTCGTAGACCACGCCAGAAGGTTCGGCCCGGATCTCTCCGCCAATGCACTTGATCGTTAACGAGCGAGGACCGGAGACGCCGCGATCCGGATCAACCGGCGGACCGCCACACCCGCACATGACAACCGAGCCTAGGCTAATGGCCGCAACGATTCCCTTCCGCAGCCAATCCATCACCGGTGATCGATTCAGCTTGCGCATACCTTCCCCCAGACTTCGTTGCAACTACGAGCACATTGGCAGTGTAATGGTGAACAGCTTATTGGGTCAATACGGCGACTCAATCCGCCGGGAGTCGAACCCGTCCGGGTTCGGCGGAGGGGATCGGGTCTGTCCCGGGGTAGGCTGGCGGGTTCCTTCGGAACCATCCAGCCAACCCTGGGCTTTGATTGTCGAACCTTGGCAGGTTCGCGCGGGACAGCCGGAATCGAGGCAATGCCCCTCTTGAACGCCCACTGCCCCGCGCCCTAAGATGCGTGTCCCACGAGGGGATGGCAACACGATGAAACGGGCGGGAGAGAGTCTTGATATGAAGCACAGCATCGCGGTCAGCGCGCTACTGATTCTACTAGCCGCGTCGTGTGCACGGACGCCCCAGTTCCAGGTTTCCGCCGTAGGGCCGGACCCCGCGCCGGGAACGTTGCAGACCGTGGAGCCGCTGGGCGAATACGGCGCGACCAAGCTGCGGGCCCTGCTCTGGTTGGCCGACTTGCCGGACCCGGTGACCATTCGTAGCGGGGTGAAGCTGTACCGCCTCCAGTATTGGACCACGAACCACGACGGCGCGAAGACGCTTGCTTCCGGCCTACTGGCTCTGCCGAAGAAGGGCGCCTTGCGGGGCGTAGTGAGCTACCAACACGGAACCAACCCGAACCGTCATCTGACGCCATCTCAACCGACCCTCGGCGAAGGCGTGCTCGGGTCGGCGCTCTTCGCGGGCGGCGGCTACGCCTTCGTCGCCCCCGACTACATCGGGCTTGGAACGAGTCACGAGGTCCACCCGTATTTCCACAGAGAAAGCACGGTGAGCTCCGTGATTGACCTTTTGAAGGCAGCCTACTCCTTCACGACGGACACGCGCATGGACTGGCCGAACTCGGTCTACCTCACGGGGTTCTCGCAGGGCGGCCACGCTACGCTGGCGACTCACCGCGCACTTGAGTCGATGGACGATCCCCGCTTCCGGGTCGCCGCTTCCGCCCCCGCGGCGGGTCCTTACGATCTCGCGGGTATCGCGCTGCCGGTGGCGCTTGAGGGCGGCTCAGACACCCACACCTTCTACCTGGGCTACTTGGCGAACGCCTACTCGGTCTTCTGTGGCCAACCGATCGAATCCCTCGTCCGCGCACCGTACGCGGCACAGTTGCCGGTCCTGTTTGACGGTGAACACGAACCCGAGGCCATTTGGGCCGCCCTGTCGACACCCCCGCGCGGGTTGTTCACGGAGTCCTTTCTCAAAGCGTACGACAACGAGGGGGAGCACTGGTTTCTTGAAGCCCTTGCGCGAAACTCGGTGGTCCCTTGGGCCGCGGCGGCGCCCATTCGGTTTTACCATGGACAGAACGACGCCGACGTGTCGCCACGGGAATCCCTCGTCATGGGCCGGCAACTCAGGGAGCTTGGCGTGAACGTGACAACCATCTACTTGGGACGATACACCCACGACGAGTCGGTCTACCGGGCGGTCACGCGCATACGCCTGTGGTTTGATGAGGTGGCCGAACAAGCCGATGTGCCCAACTGACCGGCCGAGTTGGAAGAATCTGGCAGCCTGCTTCCCCTGGATCTCGCGTGAGCGTTGAGCATGCGGCGCGGCGTCCATCCAGGGCAATCGCATTAAGACCATCCGCGCAACGCGCGTCACTACCCGGCACGCCCAGGGGCGTACCGGGGTCTATTCCACACCGAGCGTGCCACCCACAACACTGTTGTGGGTGTCTTCAGGCTGCGGGATGGTGGCCGTCGTGACCGGACACCCACAAGCTGCCGCTTGAAGGTGGCACACGTGACAAGGCTTGGTGACCACGACGGCCCGGTCAAGTGCGATTGCCCTGGGCGTCCCGTCCCTTGAATCCCCCCACCCGGCGCTATACGATGCGTGCGGGAACGGAGGCCATTGGGGAACACGCATGCTACAACAGGACAGAGCCAACCGCATCGCCATCGTGGCGCCGGTACATAACGAGGAAGACAACCTCGGCGAGTTGTACCGGCGGTTGGCGGCTACATTGGAACCTGCGGGCGTCGAGTGGACGTTGCTGTTCGTCGACGACGGCAGCACGGACGGGTCGCTCGACGTCATCCGACGTCTCCGGACGAAGGACCCACGGGTGTCGGCACTGGTGTTGTCGCGCAATTTTGGCCAGGAAGCGGCGACAACGGCCGGTCTGGATTACGCCGACGCTGACGCGACGATTCTCCTCGATGCCGACCTCCAGGATCCACCCGAGTTGTGCGCCGACATGATCGACCGCTGGCGCGAGGGCGCCCGCATGGTAGTCGCGAAACGCACGCGGCGCGAAGGAGAGCCGGGGTGGCGGCGCGCGATGTCGTTTCTGTTCTACCGTCTTCTGGACTGGTTGTTTCCGTGGAAGTTCCCGAGGGACACGGGCGATTTCCGGCTCATGGACCGGCGCGTGGTCGAGGCCTTCCGCAAATCCCGTCAACGCAACCGGCTGACCCGTGCCGTCATCGCCTACAGCGGGTTCCGCACCGACACCGTCGAATACGACCGCCCGCCCCGGCAAGCGGGCGAAACCAAGTACACCCTTCGTACGGGAATCGGGCTGGCCGTGTCCGCCCTCACCTCCTTTTCCCTGTTCCCCCTGCGCTTCGCCTACGTCGTCGGACTGCTCTTCACCTGCGGTGCGGCCATCGGCGCGACCGTAGTCGCTGCTCGCTGGTTCATGGGTCACACCGACCTCGGCAACGCCCCCCTCATTCTCAGCATCTGGTTCGTAGGCGGCGTGCAGTGCTTTCTCATCGGCCTCATCGGCGAATACGTCGGCCGCACCCACATCGAAGTGCAGGCACGCCCCATCTACGTGGTGGATGAAGAGATCGGGGCGGTCAGGGATGACGCCACACACACGCAGGCGTAGGTCCTATGGGTCTGATGTGTCGTTTAGGTCTTGTGGGCGGCGAGGCCGTGGTTGTCCTTGGCCCGGAGCCACATCAGGCCCCATCGGACTCCCCCCGCTCCCTTTCCGGGGCAGGGCGTAGAACGCCGCGGCGAACAACGCGATCAGTACAAATCCCTTCGCATAGGTGAAGCGCGGCATGGCGAGAGCCCCCACCAGTTGGCCGGCGAACGCGGCCGTCAGCCCACGCATAAGTGCCCGGTTGTAGGAGTTCCGCATCCGAGGGATCAGGTAGTATCCCTTGGCGAGGATCGCCAGGAGCCCCGCGGCGAGAGGCGCCATGCCGATGACCCCCCCCTTGAAAAGCCAGTACATCCAGGTGTTGTGGATGGTGAGATATTCGCGGACGCCCGAGGCCTTCATCGCCCCGGTCTGGATGAGCCCCAGGGCTTCGAACTGGCTGCCAAACCCCGCGCCCAGCATGGGGTGTTCGGCAAACAGGCGCCATGCGCCCGACATCTCGACCATTCGGGCCTGGAGAGACAGATCGAGGCCCGGCAACTGGCGGCTCACAAACACATGCAGCGGGCTTCCAAACAAGGCAAGGATCGCGAGCGCAACGGAAAGGCCGGTGATGGCCAGCATCCACTGCCCCAACCGGCTTGGCAGACTGAACAGCGCGAGGAACAGGAGCGACACAAGCACCACCACATAGGCCGTACGCATGACGCCCACCATCAAGCCCGCGGACAGAATCAGCAGCATGACAAGGATCCCAAAACGCTGTCTTCCCCGTGTAGCCCGTGAGAAGAACAGGCTCACGAGCACGACGAACGCGATCTCGAAGAGTTCGTGACCGTTTGGCCGGAACATCTGGATACGCATAGGACCGAAGGCCTTGTTCGTGATCTCGCCGAACGCGGTTTGGTTCAGATGCAGCATGGAGCCGGAGAGAGTCGCGACCAGAGAGAACACCGTTGCTGCCGCGGCAGTGATCAAGGTGATCGCAAGAATGAACTTGAGGTATCGGTGGAGTGTCGGCCGGTCCGGAACCAGCGCCACGAACGCCACGTACGACAGGAGTGATAGAGGGTTTCGCGACTCCGCGATGACGTAACCCATGGGGTTACCGCGAAGCGCGCCTGTCAGGGCCGTGACGACAAAGAACAGCAACACTACGCCCACGGCGAAGTGAATCATATCGAACGTCACCCGCACATTGCCCTTCAGAAACGCGACGGTCCAGTGCGCCAGCAATACGAACAGGATCAACTCCCGGACCTGCCATTCCACCCCAGCGAATGGGATGACGAAGGGGAAGATGTACTGATGGGTGCAGATGATGAACAACAGGTAGACGGACAGCATGAACCAGGAAGGCCCCAGAATCAGCGTCATCGCCACGGCCAGCGCCCCGACACCCGCCACCGCCTTGAGGGGGCCCAGCACGCATACCGCCGCCGCGATCAGGCACACCGCCGCCATCTGCTGCACCCATAAGGCGCGTGCGCTCGGCGGATTCAGCATCCACGCCGCAACCGACCGCGGCCAGATGGTGACCCGCTTCGGGCCGGTGTCACTGCCAGCCGTCATGGGCTAAGGCTCCTCCCCTTCGGCAGTGGCAGCCTCCGGATCGCCGCCGTCCCAACGGAGCGAGAAGTCGTCCCAGATGGCCGTGGCGGGGAAGGTGGTGCTGCTCGTCGACGACCCGGTCATCAGGTAGACCGAAACGGGTTCGTGAGGGAGTGGACTGATCGTGAATGTGTAGTCCGTGTAGTCCTGCGACGGACCGACCTCGCATACTCCGAGAATCTTGAATTCCGGGTTGCCCTCGCCCGCCCCGGGCTTCGGTCCCCAAGCCTGAATCGCCAGCACGCGGCAAGACTCCTCGGCAAGGTTGCATGCGCTGAACGTCACCCGGTACTGAGTACCCGGTTCGAGCCCCTCCACCGCCGTATGGAACAGGCGGTAGAACCAGTCCACCGTATCCTTGGGTTTCACCCAGGTCTGGCGGACCGCGTTCTTGCCCGATTTCACGCGTTCGGTCTCGGGTTCGATTGCCGAGAACCCGCGCGTATCCAATGGAGGGACGAAATGGACCGGCGCCGGCGCACCCGTCACCCATTCCTCGAAGCCGCCGTTGCTGAGCAGATTCGGAGGCGGCAACGGCGTCACGGGTTCGCGCGAGACGAGTTGCATCGTGCCGGGAAGCACCTCATCCTCCCCGGAGTCGACTTCGAGAGGAGGCTCGCACCCGACGAACAACAGCACAGCCACAGCAGCGCTCAACACCCCTCGCACAGCGTATCCAACGAATCTCTTCTCAGTCGACATGCCGGGCATCACTCCTTCACGGCCTTCAACGTCACTCGGAGAAAGTGAACGGTGTCGCAGAACTTCGACAGTAGGTGGATGAGCCTCGAATGGTTGAGTCCCATCACACGCTTCTCGAACCCCCACCCCAAACGAAGCAGCGTACACTCATAGACGATCTCCTGGACTTCGAACCGGGCCTTCGAATAGTAGGGGCGCTTCTGGCAGTAGTGGCTCCGGGGGTCGAAGAAATGGAAGGTCTCGCCCGCGAAAGCCTTGATGTGTTGCGGGTCCAGCCACGCCCACTTGCTATTCCAGTGGGGTACACGCAGGAACACGCGCGCGCCGGGCTTGCACACTCGCCACATTTCCGACATTACGCCGAGGGTATCGGGGAGATGCTCGAGTATATCGATGCATCGCACTTCGTCGAACTGGCTGTCGGGCAATGGCCAGGGCAGATCGTTCATGCTGTGGACCACGTCCACGCCCGGCCGGGCCACCACATCGAGATTCACGTAGCCGTCCAGGATGTCGTCGCCACAGCCAAGGTTCAGCTTGGTCCCGTCTACAGGCATGTCATCGGCCATACGTTGCGAAGCCCCTTCCTGTTATCGTGCTTGTCGCCCACACCGCCTACGAGACTGCTTCCGTCAGCGCTCCCAGGACGAGTCGCGCGGTCCGTTCCCAGGTGAACTCCCTGGCCCGTGTTTGTCCGGCGCGCTCCATCATGTCGCGGGAAGCGTCGTCAGTCAATACACGCTCCAACCCAGCGGCGATGGCGTCAACATCATAGGGGTCTACCAGAACCGCCGCATCTCCCGCAACTTCGGGCAGCGAAGAGCAGTTGGAGGTGACCACGGCCGTACCACACGCCATAGCCTCGAGAACGGGTAGCCCGAACCCCTCCCACAGGGAAACGAGGGCGAGACCGTCCGCTTCTCCGATGAGCACGGGCAGATCCGGTCCGTCCACGAACCCGAGAAACCGAATGCTGTCGCCCACCGCTGACGCCTCGGCGGTCTTGAAGATGGAATCGAACAACCAGCCTTGGTCGCCCGCGATGACCAGTTCATGCGGTAACTCAGGACAGCGTTGCTTCAACTGTTCGTAGGCCTGGATGAGTCGACCGATGTTCTTGCGCGGTTGAAGCCGACCGACGCACAACAGATACTTCTCGGGAAGCCCGTAGGTTTCGCGTACGGCGGATACACGCGCCGGGTCGCTACAAGGCTGGTATGCGTCCGAGACCGCGAGCGGCGTGACCGACACACGATCGTCTGCCAGTCTGAATCTGTTGACCAAGTCACGCTTGGTCGCTTCGCTGATTGAGACGAAGTGCCGCGCCAGCCGCACTGCCAAGCGTGTGTAGGTGCGCGCCGTCATTCTGAACCGCCATGGAAAGTACGAGCCGAATTCGAAGTAGGCCAGATCGAGTACCGTCACCACACGGGGACATCGAGTCGCCAACGGCATCTGAAGCCCCGTCGAGAAGAACACGTCGGGCGGGTCCCAGCGCAGGTCGCGCGCCAGCGCCCGTTGGGTCCACAGACGGCACGGCGGCAGGATCCGGAACTCGGCGTCATCCTCATCCAGGGGAAAGCCCTCGACCGGTTCCCTGTCCAGGTAGATGCGTAGACGGTGCTCTCCCAGAACACGCGGAAAAGCGCGCAAGAGTTCACAACAGTAGTTGCCAACCCCCGCGCGCTTGTGTTCATTCGCGGGCCGTGCGTCTACGCCGATAAGCACTCGGTATCCCTTTGGCTCCGTCCGGTCACTTGCTAACGAGCTTGGTCAAACTCCAGTCGTCCCACATGCACTGCACCGGGAAGGCGTTGCCCTTTGCGGGACACGCCGTCACGATGCGCAGGGCCGTGTGCTTGCCGGAGTTGAGTTCGCGCACACACGGAACAAGCCCGTCCTTGCGGGGGGCCTCGACCAGGAGCAGCCGTTCGGGCCCGTCGTCCACGTCGGCCGGATTCACGCCGTATACGGCAACCAGCAACCCCGCCTGCGCGGGATTCCGGGACCGGAAGGAGAGCTGGTAGTCCGTGTTCGGTTCGATTCCTTCAACCGTGGTTCCGAGCAACTGGGAGACTCTGCGGACAGCGTCCGCCTCGCGCCATTCCTGCCTGAGCGCGAGGTTGCCGCTCTTGGCGTCACGCACGATACGCGCGGTTGCATAGACACTCTCGCCTTCTCGTGCCCATGTGGAAGACCACCCGGCGGGCACATCCAAGAGCTGGGGAGCCAGCGCCCATTCCTTGAACGTAACCTTGGCGGGGAACTTCGTCTCTGTCGCCGCGCAACTGGCCACGATCTTCATCGACTCACATCCCCCGGCTTGGAACGCCAGCGCGTAGTCTTTGGGGCCGTCCTCGGTGTCAAGCTGCGACAAGAGCAACCGCACGGTCTCCCCCTCCGGCGACGCGCCAAACACGGCGACATTGATCCTGGACGCCGTCCGGTTCTCGGCGGAAAACCGGAGCACATAGGGGATATCCCCCCTCAGCCCGACCACGCGTTCCCCGTACGTCGCGTTGTCCGAATCAGCCTTACTCCACACGAGCGTGGCGGTTCCGTCCTCGCCTTTCGTGAATTCGTAGGCGAGATCGGCCCCTGCCACAGGGGCCATGTTGAGTTTCAGTGGAAACGCCTTCCATTGCTGGAAGCCGCCGTTCGTGAGCAGGTTGGGTCCTGTCTTGGGCGCAGGTTTCGGAGCGGCAACGGGTGCCGCGGCAGGGCTCGCCTCTGGCCCGCTGCGGCTCTGCTGAGGCTCGGGTGCCGCCGCCACAGGCGTGTCGGATTCAGTTACTCCCGCCCCTGGGGTCCCCGTCTGACTGGGAGCCGTATCCCCGCATCCCGCAAGTACGAAAACAATCAACCCGAGGCACATGGCCCCGCGCAGTATGGTCGACATCATGACGCTATACCCTCCACGCTATCACCGGGCCGGACGTATCCGACCCGGCATCGCAAGCTGCCAAGGACTCCTCCCGCCACCTTCGGCGGACAGAGCTAGTCTATCATGAAGACAACGCTTGGTGCCCGCGTACAGATGACATGGATGCTCTGGCACGGCATGGCTGTAACCAAAGTACGGGGGATTGCCCCATCCCGTCATGCTGAGCAACGCGAAGGATCCCGTTCTCCCAGCAACGTCTTTCGCTGCCTGCCGACTGTCTGAAGGTGTGGGACCGGCGCCCTCGCCGGTCATCCCCC
>JAAEQP010000936.1 GCA_024231375.1 bacterium
GCGCCGCGTGCGCGACCCCCGCACGAAACGCGTCGATCAACGGTGGCGTCCGTCAGAGGACGGGAAATGGCTCTGGAAGGGCGATACGAGTTCCGACGAGATGGTGGGCCATCTGTTCGGCTATTACTTCTACTACGAACTCGTGGCCGATGAGGAGCGCAAGGAACGGGTCCGGGAGCACGTGCGCAAGATCGTGGATTACATCATCGACGGCGGCTACATCCTGCGCGACCTCGACGGCGAGGCCACGCGCTGGGGGGTGTGGGCTCCGAAACACGTGAACGACGACCCCGACTGGCGCGTGGAAGGCGTCAACAAGACCTTCGAGGTCCTGTCTTTCCTGAAGGCCGCGTATCACATGACGGGCGACGAGAAGTATCAGCGCGAATTCCTCACCCTCATCCGCGAACACGGGTACGCGGACAAGGCCCGCCACCCCAAGTCATACGGCCGCTCCGAACGGACGCACATTCAAGATGACCTGCTGTCGCTGAGTACGCCCGCCCTCCTGCTGACGGAGGATGTTCC
>JAAEQP010000937.1 GCA_024231375.1 bacterium
ACCTACACGTGGGGACCCGAGATCAGCTACCACATCTTCAAGGTCAACGCCGACGGCACGGGGTTGACCCAGTTGACCGACGGTTCCTCGAACGACTTCGACCCTTGCTTCTTGCCCAACGGCCGCATCGTCTTCATCTCGGGGCGCCGCGGAGGTTATCTGCGATGCGGTGGCTCGTCGCCTCCGCTGGATTCGCCCACGTACACGCTCCATTCGATGGCGGGCGACGGCAGCGACATCATCTGCCTGAGCTACCACGAAACCCACGAGTGGCACCCCAGCGTCAACAACGCCGGCATGGTCGTCTACACGAGGTGGGACTACGTCGACCGCGGCACGAACGTGGCCCATCACATCTGGACCTGCTACCCGGACGGTCGCGACCCGCGCGCCTTCCACGGCAACTACCCCGCCGTGCGCGAAAGCCGGCCGTGGATGGAAATGAGCATTCGGGCCATTCCGGATTCGCACAAATGCGTGGCCACGGCCGCTGCCCACCACGGACACGCCTTCG
>JAAEQP010000938.1 GCA_024231375.1 bacterium
GTCGACCGGGAACTCCACCGTGTCAACACACGACCAAGCGCCTCGACGGTCCACATCACCGGATACGTGTCCTCGCCGTACCAGAGCTTCGCAAAGTACAGGCCGATGGGCGCCGGTCTCAACCACGTGCCCGATTCAACACGCGCTACTAAATGGAATACACCTCGTTCGACTGCTTCGCGCACCTTCGTTTCCTGAAGAGCGTCCGCCAAGGCCGAAACGGCCAAGGCCGTCTCCTCCGTACTTGACGCGACCCCCGCCTCGCCACCCCAGCCACCGTCTTCATTCTGCGCATCCAGCAGAAAACGGCAACCACACTTGAACGCTTCACCCGCAGGTTCCAGCACCTTCAAGGCACGAAGCACGCGGGCCGTACCCAGGACCGGATTGGCCAGTTCCCGCGCAGCCTGATTCCCGAACCAAAGCGGGTGCCAGGAACCGTCGCTCCGGACCCGCGCATGGAGATACTTTAGTCCGCGAGTGGTCGCCTTCCGACAATCGGGACGTCGGCCTTCGGGGTCGAAGGCGGAAAGCGCCCGCAACACATGCGCCGTCAGATCCGGTGCGCTGCGGTCGAATGGCAGGCGTCCCCAGCCGCGGCAAAAGGTCGGCCA
>JAAEQP010000939.1 GCA_024231375.1 bacterium
GAAGCCCTTGAATACGGCATGCCGCCCGCCGGTGGACTCGGCGTGGGGATTGACCGGATGGTGATGCTGCTGACGGACAGCCCGAGCATCCGTGACGTGATTCTGTTTCCGCTCCAGCGCCTTCAGTCGACCGGGGGCGATTGACACATGTACAAGTGGTTCCTCGCCTGGCGGTATCTGCACACCAAGCTGATCGCCTTCTTCGGTGTCGCGAGCGTGACACTCTGTGTCGGCATGGTGCTCGTGGTGATCAGCGTGATGGGTGGGTTTCTCGATACGGTGCGGATGCGGTCGAAGGGGTTGACGGGCGAAATCGTGCTGGAGGGCGGGACGTACCAGGGGTTCCCCTACTACGAGGAGTTCGCCGAGTTTCTTCTGTCGCAACGCGGCGACGTCGTGCGCGTGTGCACGCCGGTGGTTCGGACGTGGGCGGTGTTTCGTGTTCCGGCCACGACGTGGACGAAGGGCGTGCAGGTGCTGGGGATGCGCCTGGACGAGTACGTGGAGGTGACACCGCGGAGCATCCGCCTGCGCAAGGCTTCCCGCTAGATTCACCCAGGTCCAACTCCGCGAAACGCACCCCTTCGCGCAAGCC
>JAAEQP010000940.1 GCA_024231375.1 bacterium
AGGCGTCTCGCCTGCATTCTTGCCTAGAATCCAGTGAAGATGCAGGCGAGACGCCTGCGCTACAAGCGGGAACCATGCATCACGTCCGCTGCTACCGTCCTCTGCGGTGGTGGGTGCGGTGGCGCAGAGAGGCAATGCGAACGCCGCGAAAATACGAAATACGCCACAAATGCCCCGCAAGACAAGTGATTATCCTTGACGGGGGCGCCCGTTTCGTCTAGGATATGATTGTCAAATAGCACAAAGTGCAGTATCCGGTTGAAGTATGACCACTATATCTGGGGGGTGTCATGAAGCGCACGCTGGCTGTTGCCACAAGTCTGATAGTTGTATCCGTCCTGCTGACGGGGTGCCCGCAGTCGAGTGGGACGCCGAAGACGGTTCCGCCGGTGGTGGGGTTGACGCAGGCGGCGTGCGAGACGGCGCTGGCAGGTGCTTCGCTGGCGGTGGGGTCGGTGTTCGAGGTGTACAGCGATTCGGTGGCGGCGGGGCTTGTCGTCGCGCAGAATCCCGCGGCGGGGACGACCGTCACGGGTGCCTGCGGCGTCGATGTGGTCATATCGTTGGGGCCGGGACCCCGGACAGTGCCCGATGTGACGGGGCAGACGGAGGAGACAGCGACATTCGCGCTGCAGGTGGTGGGATTGACCGTTGGGACCGTAACGGAGGCGGGCAGTCTGACGGTGGCCGAGGGCCTGATCGCGGACCAGGACCCCGCAGCTGGCACCAGCGCGGCAGCGGGCGCGGCTGTGAACCTGACGGTCTCCACGGGGGCGGCCACGGTGCCGGACGTCGTGGGGTCGAGCAGAACGGATGCCGCGACGGCGATTGAGGCGGAGGGATTAGTCGTGGGGACGGAGGTGTCGCAATTCAGCGACACCATCCCCGCCGAAGAAGTGATCTCGCAGGACCCGGTAGCGGATACGGTGGTCTACAACGGTTCGGCTGTGAATCTTGTCGCCTCGCGCGGCATTGTGTACATGGTCGATCTGAACACCTCAGCCACCAAGGCCGCGCAGGACGGTCTCACGTGGGGCACGGCATTCAGCACCATCGAAGCTGGCATCACGGCGGCCACTAGCGCGGGCGGCGAGGTATGGGTAGTTGAAGAGACCTATGGCTACGACCGGAGCGCCCTGGATAGTGACGGGTCGCTGGTCATGGTGGCTGGTGTTGATCTGTACGGGGGATTCGCGGGCACGGAAGAGTTCCGCGACCAGCGTGACTGGGCCAACAACGAGACCATCATCGACGGCGCGACGGCCCGAGGCGGGGTTGCGGCTTATCACGTGGTCAAAGGCGCGAACAACGCCGTCATCGACGGCTTCACGGTCCAGGGCGGGATTGCCGACGACGGCAACGCACTCAGCCACACGGCTATGGACGACGGCGCGGGAATGTACAACTACGAGGTGAGCCCGAACGTGGCCAACTGCGTATTCACAGACAACCAGGCGTTCAACGACGGCGGGGCCATTTACGGGTACGATGCGACATCCAATGTCACGAATTGCACGTTCGAAGGCAATTTGGCCAGCATGGGCGCCGGCTATACGTCCGTGGACGGCTCCTGGGTCGTCTCGGCGTGCCGGTTCGTGGACAATGCCGCATACATCGGTGGCGGCGCTTGCATCAACCGGACCCCCACGTCAATGGAGAACTGCATCTTCACGGGTAACACGGCTACCCCAGCCGTCGACTCATGGGGAGGCGCGCTGTACTGTTACCAGTCGACGGTGCGCATCACGAACAGCACGTTCAACGCCAACACGGCCACCGGCGGCGGCGGGGCGCTGATGAACATGCAGGCCGCGATCACGGCCACCAACTGCATCCTGTGGAACAACACGGGCGGGGAACTCAACCAACTCATACCCACCTACACAACCATCACCCACAGTTGCGTCACCGGCGGCTACGGCGTACCGGCCGACAACAACACCGATCAGGACCCGAGCTTCTTCCCGGCCGATTTCCGGTTGCTGGTTGGTTCGCCTTGCATCAACACGGGAGCAGCCACGTATACCATCGCAACCGTCGACTACGACGCCCCAACCACGGACATCCGCGGCAAGACCCGTCCCACGGGGTCGGGCCACGATATGGGCGCGTATGAGATGGTCGATGAGGACTATGTGAAGTAGGGGCAAGCGGAGAGAAGAGCGCGGGCGTGTTCCGTCGTCCCTCCGGGACTTGCCGGTTTTGGGTGGCGTGAACCCAGGATTGCGCTTCGCTCATCCTGGGCTATCCTCGGGGCGTCCCTCCGGGACTGCGAGGACGGGGCATAGGACCAAGTCTACCGGGAGGAGCCCTGTCAGTCGTTCGGGGGATCCGTAGCGCAGGCGTCTCGCCTGCATTCTTGCTTGAACTGCCCGGCAGATGGGTAACAGTTCTGTCTCAGGACATGGGTAACACTTCTGTTTGAACTGGGGGC
>JAAEQP010000941.1 GCA_024231375.1 bacterium
GATTACGACATGCCTGTGGCGGTGCTATCCTCACTGACTCTGGGATTGGCAGTAGACTTCGCCATCCACTTCCTGGCACGCGCGCGTGCGTTGTACGACGAACACGGGTCGTGGGAGGCCTGCCGCGAGCACATGTTCGGCGAACCGGCGCGGGCCATCACGCGGAACGTGATCGTGATTGCGGTGGGATTTACACCGCTGCTGTTCGCACCCTTGGTGCCCTACAAAACCGTGGGCGTGTTCCTGGCCGCGATTCTGCTCTTGTCAGGGGCAGGAACCCTGCTGATCCTGCCCGCCTTGCTGCGATTGGGCGAATCTCTCCTGTTCCCGAAGACGCGGGCCTGTTCGGTCACGTGCAAATGCGGCACGTGCATCGTGGCCGGTGTGTCGGCCATTGCCCTGGTGGCGCTGAACCTGCATCAGTTCTTCGCGTTGGGCTGGACCTGGTTGACCACGGTGAGCCTCATCCTGGTCCCGATCTTGGCCGGTGCGTGCGCGCTCATGTCGCGCCGCGAGAAGTGCGTCGTGGCACGCGAGAAGGGGTGCAGCGCCGAGTCGGACGCGTAGTGAATGCAACCGCGGATGACCCCGGTGGTCCGCGAAAGGAGTACAGAGCGATGAGACACCTACTGACCCTGTTGATACTTGGCGGGTTGACGCTTCCAGTGTTTGCCCAAGACGCCCCGCCGGTGGACGAGATCGTGAAGAAGGCGAATCACATGGCCTACTACCAGGGCAAGGACGGCCGTGCGCGTGTCACCATGACCATCACGGACAAGCAGGGCCGTACACGGACCAAGGAGTTCACCATCCTGCGGTTGAACGCCGACGAGGCGGATCAGGAGCAGAAGTTTTACGTGTTCTTCCATGAACCGGCCGACGAACGGGGTACGGTGTTCATGGTCCACAAGCACGTTGGGAAAGACGACGACCGGTGGCTGTATTTGCCGGCGCTGGACTTGGTGAAGCAGATCGCGGCGAGCGACGAGCGGACGAGTTTCGTCGGGTCGGATTTCTTCTACGAAGACGTGTCGGGCCGCGGGGTTGAAGAAGACGAGCATGTGCTGGAGAAGACGACCAACTCGGCGTATGCGTTGAAGAACACGCCCAAGGACACCGATGCGGTGGAGTTCGACTCGTACACCATGTATGTGGACAAGACCTTCTTCATCCCCTTCGACATTCGGTTCGAGAAGGACGGCCAAGTGTACCGGACCGCGAAAGTGCTGAAGGTTGCGGACGTGAAGGGTCCCGACGGCACGGTGTACAAGACGGTGACCAAATCGCAGATGACGGACGTCGCCTCGGGTACGTCGACGGTCCTTGAGTACAGCAAAGTGGAATACGACGTGGGCCTCACCGACGAGGTCTTCACGGAGAGGTTCTTACGCAAAGCGCCGCGCGAGTTCTTAGACTGACGGGGGTGCGTGTAATGTTTGGTGCGAAAACGGGGACTGTCGCAAGCGAGCGAATCCGAGAGCGAGACGGGACTGTCCCCGCTTTCAAGATTGGGAGAGCGAGGACCTTCTTCGTGCTTGCTGCTATGCTCGCGGCATTGGGCGCAATGGCTGAGGAGCCTGCGTTGCCGCCGGGCCTTGTGCCTGAAGCACCAGCGTCCGACGAGGCCGAGCCCTCCCTGCCTCCGGGCCTGGGCGGCGGAGAGTCGGAAGAGCCGGGGTTGCCTCCGGGACTTGGCGGAGATGACGATGCGCCTGCATTGCCGCCAGGATTGGGCGGCGAGCCGGACCAAGCGAAGGACGAGGCGAGCAATGGCGTGCGCCTGACGGACCGGTTGCCCTCGTGGTTGCACGGCTACTGGGAAGCCCGCATCGGAGCACGTACGCAGGACGACCCAAACCAACCCAGCGACCTGAGCATTGCCGAGTCACGCATCCAGTTGAAGGCGGAGAAGGTCTGGGACAAGGCCGTACTGGACTTCACGGGCGACTTCTACGTCGATGGGGTCATGGAAGACGCGGAGTTCGACTTGCGACGGCTGCGGTTGACCTTCTCGCCGCTGGACACGGTCGACGTGCGGGTGGGTCGGCAAGTGCTGACCTGGGGCACGGGCGACTTGCTGTTCATCAATGACTTGTTCCCAAAGGATTGGCAGTCGTTCTTCCTCGGTCGAGACGAAGAGTATCTGAAAGCCCCGTCGGACGCTGTCAAGGTCGGCTGGTACCCGAATTGGGTGAACGTGGAGGTGGTGTACACACCGAAATTCGACCCCGACCGGTTCATTCGCGGTGATCGCATCAGCTACTACAATCCCATCTTCGGATCATCGGGCCATGGACGGCCGGTGCGCACGAGTGCGCCGGACGAATGGTTCGACGACGACGAACTGGCGCTACGCATCTACCGACGTGTCGGGCGGTTCGAAGTGGCGTTGTACGGGTACCGCGGGTTCTGGAAGAGCCCGGCCGGCATGAGCCTGATTCCGTACGAATCGATCTTCCCGCGCCTGCACGTGTATGGCGCGAGCGCGCGGGGGCAGGTCGGCAAAGGGTTGCTCAACGTAGAGATGGGCTACCTCGATTCACGCGACGATCAAGGCGGCTCGAAGTTTCACATCAACAACAGCGAGTTTCGGTTTCTCGTGGGGTATGAGCGGGAGATCGGAAGGGAGCTCACAGGCGCGGTTCAGTACTACCTTGAGCACATGATGAACCACGATGCCTACGAGGATTCGATCCTCTTCCTGGTAATGCCGAAACGGGACGAGAACCGGCATGTGGTAACGGTACGGCTGACGAAGCTGTTGATGAATCAGAATCTGATGCTGTCGTTGTTCACGTACTACAGCCCATCGGACCAGGATGCCTACGTGCGGCCGAAGGCC
>JAAEQP010000942.1 GCA_024231375.1 bacterium
CATTCAAACCTAAAGGCCTCCTTCACCGAACCCCGGTTGTAGATGCGGAAAGGCTGACGCAAGTATCCGCCCGGCACCACGACCAAGCGCGAGGTGGGCGTCCAAGGTCCAGCGCTCTTCCCGTCCTCATCCGCCAGGGCGCCCCACAAGGCCGCCGCGGCTACCTCGCAAGAACCTCCTTCGTTGGCAACATCGATCCCGAAAGTCTTGAGGGTTCCAATACTGTCCGTGCTCGACACAAGCAACACCGCAGGAATCGTGCCAGCGACGGCGTACTCCGGTGGCGTTAGCGTCAGCTCCACGCGGCATTCCTTCCCCGCGGCCAAGACCGGTTCCGACACCGCCACCTTGACCCACGGCAAGGCCTCATAGATCTGTCCGGTTACGGCTTCATCCTTCGTGCCCGTATTGCGAAGCGTCCACGCGATCTTCTTGGATCCACCTGCTTCGACAGACACCGTATCCGGCCCGTCGAGTACGAGACTCTGCCCCTCGACAGCACCGGTCATCTTCCGGTATTCCATGTAGGCCGGGTTCAGCACCAGCCCCCGATCTTGCGGCCTCACCAAGCCGAACATGTTTCCGGCTTCCCGATCCACATACCAACAGATCACTTCGGCAAAGGGACGCAGCCGTCCGTAGGCTTCGGTCAGATAGCGCGCCTTGGTCGCTTCGCTATCCACCACGCCGGGACCCTCTTTCCAACCCCCGGATTGCCAACCCACTTCCGTCACCCAGAGCGGTTTGCATACCTCATAGAGATTCAGAATGCGCCACACAGCCCGCAACCGCTTCTCCGCCCCGGCAGGCGTTCCCGCGTAGGGATGAAAGCCGATGAGATCGCAGTGGTCCATGGCGCGGCGCTTCATCATCTCGACAAGAAAACGCTCCCCTGGGCCGTCCAGACCCGCCGACATAACGAGGCAGTCCGGGTTGCCCCGTTTCGCCCCCTGATACGCCGCCGCCAACAACGCCACGTAATCATCAACCGTCCCCGTGAAGAACTGACGGATATCCGGCTCGTTCCAGATCTCCCACACGTGAACCCGTCCACGATACCGCCGCGTGAGGGTCTCGACATAGGCGGCCCACTGGGCGAGGTCCTTCGGCGGTGAATTAGGATGCCCGTCTACCGTGGCCCACGACGGGTTGCTCGTGATCAAACCGATCAAACGAATGTCCGCCGCCTCGGCAGCCGCCACCGTCTCGTCCATCGCTTCGAAATCATAGTGACCAGACTGAGCTTCGGCCTGCGACCACGAAAAACCCTTTCGCAACCACCGAACGCCTGCCGCTCGCCACAGCGCCGGATACGAGGAGTCGCCATGCCCGCACAGCCCCCAAGGTGAGTTCTTGGCGATAGCGCTCACGGGCAAGTCATCTGGCGGCGTATCCCGGATCACCAAGCGCTCAACCGGCGTTTCCGTCACCAACCCGTCCCAGTCGAACACAGCGTTTGTGTCTGGCACGGCCCCCGGCGCCCCAAACCACCACGCGCCCGACACGGTCTTCGACCCACCCGCCGCCAAATCACCCATGGGCCATTGATGGCCCACGCGAATCATGTAGCCCTGCCCCTGTACCCGGTAGTTCGCGCCGGGAAAGCGAGGAGCAATCTCAACCCCGGCCGTGCGCAAGCGCAGATGATCGAACTTGAGATCCGTGCCCCGGCGCTTCAGTTCCGCCACCGAGGTTTCACCATCGCTCTCCAAAACAAGATCCGGTACGGCACGGAAAGGCGGACGCATACCGTAGCCCACACCCTGCACGTCCTTCTTCGAGACGTTCCGAACCGTGACGCGATAGAAGATCGCGGGCACCCCATCCTGCACGGCCAGTTCGCGGGTCACCCGCAGAGGCGCACCCGCTACCGGCACCGCATGTTCCCAGCGCACGCTACCCGTACCCACACCACGTGACCCAAACCATGCCCGCGCGGGACTGTACGAAAGGCCCGCGGATCCTTCAGATGTCCACGCGCTTTCCGTCGTCTGGCTGTAGTCCGCTTCCCAACGCAGCAGGTTCTCGCCGCCCTGCCGTTGGACCACCAGCAAGCGCCCACCGATCTGCGGCGCCACTTCCGCCTGCACCAACCCATTGGACAACACCACCACATGCCCATCGACGGGATCAGCCTTCAGCACCGCCCGTCCAGATTCCGCCAGCGCGCTCAAGCAGAGACACAAGACCAAGATCCCTGTGAACCTTAGTCGCCAGGTGAATTTGAACCGCATGATCATCCTTTCATGATGCGTCTGTAGTTGGGAGTTGCAACAGGCTCCCTATGAACAAAGGCTGTAC
>JAAEQP010000943.1 GCA_024231375.1 bacterium
ACTTCGAGTACGAGTTCCAGTTCGCGCACATGGCGAAGCGGCTCGCGCCCGGCATCGAGCCGGTCTTCCTGATGACCAGTGAGAAGAACTTCTACTGCTCCAGCTCCATCGTGAAGGAAGTCATCGGCGCTGGTGGTACTGCCGAAGATGTAGCTGGGCTCGCACCCGATGAAGTGATCAAAGCGGTGATACAAAAGATGCGGATACGCGAATGATAAAACACGCACATAAAGGCGATGTTGTTCTAGTTCCGATGCTGGTGACGAAGGCCACTTCGGAAGGCGATGTGACGTTACGTCGGCTCGATGATTACGTTCTCAACGACACGTTCACGATGAATCAGCTCCACGTCGAAGTGACCGACCTGAATTTCCGTGAGACGATCGGCGCGCGAGTGCGATTCAACCACGCCTTCTTCGAGCCTGCCGCCGCGCCGGCGGCGCAGGACCGGTTCGGGAAGTGGTGGCCCGATATCGAGAACTATGCGCGCGCCGCGAATGCGGGGACGCACGAGCTGCCCGTGCTCAAGGGCGCCTGGTACAACCACGCGGCCCTGCTCATGCGCTACCGTTTACACATCCCGCTCTACGCCTGCGAGCTGTCCGACGACGAGGCGTTCGGTGACGGCTGCGATTGGATCGAGACGGTAGACACGTTCCGTCCCAAGCTGCATACGAAGTGTCTCGACCCCGACGATCCGGTGCGTCGTATCCGCATCATCGTATTCGCCGAGGAGGTCGAATCGCTATGAAGGATGTCCACGCAGCGCACCGCGACGATACGTACAGCTTCTGCGAGCCTACCTGTGCTACGGGCACCGCGCCGCTCTGCTGCGCTGCTAATGAACGCTTCACCGGTTGGGACCTGAACGTACCGTTGACGCAGCACCACTTTACGCACAGCTGTTCCGGTTGCGTCGCAGCCCTGGCCCGACGCGTACCGCTAACCGACTTCCCGAAGAGGTGAGACGATGCCGCAACGAGCCCCACAACAAATCAAGCGGAAGCACAGTAAACGCCTCTGGCGGATTTGGCCCTTTTTCGTGTGGCAGTACTGTGCGAAGTGCCGTCAGATGTTCCGCCGTGAATGGGGATGGCGCGCGGGCCGCGGCAAACGTACCGCACACGAATACGGCGCGACTTTCGCAGGCGGCACGCGTGAGATCTGCCATCGCTGCGCCCCGACCCGCGACGATGCCATTGCGGCTTTCGGTTTGCCGGCTACGCGAGCTGAGGAGTGCGGGGCATGACGGATGAACGTTTCGGCCACGAAGAAGTCCACGACAGCGGGTTCTGGCGTGTGTGGCTCGACGCTGTCGCTGACACTACCTGTGAGACGGAAGAGTACATGCGGGGACTCGCCACCCTCTACAACTTGGACACCGAAGAGCCCGAAGAGGTGGACTGCGCCGCGATCCGGCAACGGCTCTGGCACACACTGAAAGCCACGAGCTACATCGGCACCCAGGGCTGGTGGGAGCAT
>JAAEQP010000944.1 GCA_024231375.1 bacterium
ACCCATTGTGGTAGGCTTATCATCAGGTTACGGAGCATGGACAGGGGGAAGCACGATGAAGCACGCAGGATGGCCCGTAGCAATGGCCATGGCCGTGATCGGTCTGGGGGGCAATGTGGTGCAAGCACAATCCAACGACGCAATTGCGCTAACGCGAGCGTGGGCCGAACAGACGTTCGCCAACCAGCAACCCGCGTCCAAGGGCAACGCCCTGTTCATCGTCCACGATGACGAGACAGGGACCGCCAAAGTGAATCGAAGCTCCGCGCGCGGCCCCTTGCGCCTGAGCGACGCCACCTACGACCATGGCATAGGCGTCAACTCCAACTGTACGCTGCGTGTGCGCACACAGAAACCCGTGCAACGGGTGTGTGCCGTCATCGGGGTGGACCGCAATGCGGACGGTTCCGTGGCGTCGGTGGTGTTCCGCGTACGGGCAGGCGACCAAGAGGTGTTCGCGTCGGACGTGATGCGCGCGGGCGACCCGCCACGCGAAATCGACGTAGCCCTGAATGGCGTCCGCGAGTTTGACCTCATTGTGGACGACGCTGGCGACGGTCGCGCGTGGGACCAGGCAGATTGGGCCAACGCGCGGGCAGTGCTGGAGGACGGCACGGAATTGCGCCTCGACGAATTGGCCGAAGACCCCTTCCTCCCCCCCTTCGTGCCCTTTTCGTTTGTGTACGACGGCCGCCCATCGGCGGATTTCCTCCTCGACTGGGAATGGGCGGCGACAGTGGAGCCGGTGGACGACGCCACCGTGCGCCGGGTGATTACCATCACCGACCCCGCCACGCGCCTCGAGGTGCGGGCCGAATGCCTCGTGTACCTGGACGCCGCGGGTGTGGACTGGACCATCCACTTCACCAACCGGGGCGACGCGGACACGCCGGTTCTCGAACAGGTGAACGCAGTCGATTGGATGTACCAGTTCGGCGTTGGGCCGGCCACATCGGTGTTCGATAGCCTCAAGAGCACCGCGGGAGTCGAGGACTGGCAACCCTTTGAGCAGGGAATCGGAGTGGGCCAACGGCATGCGTTCGCGCCCACGAATGGCCGGTCGTCCATGGGGGCCTGTCCCTTCTTCACCTTGCGGTGGCCCGGCGGCGGCGTGGTGACGGCCATCGGCTGGACCGGACAGTGGCACGCGTCCGTATACAACTCCGGATACTCGGGCCGGATCGTGGCCGGTATGCAGAACCTGCACGCACGCTTGCAGCCCGGTGAATCCATCCGCACACCCCGGATACTGCAACTGCACTGGAAGGGCGACGATCCAGCGCAAGGCTACAACCTGTTTCGCAAGACCATGATGGCCCGCATCTCGCCGCGCGTGCAGGGCGATCTTGCGGTGCCCCCCATCGCGCACACGAGCACCTCCTTCTACGAAATGGACAGAGGCACCGAAGACGATGTGCTTTCGCACCTCGAATCCATCGAGGGCCTCGGGTTCGAGTACTTCTGGCTGGATGCCTACCGTGGGCGCACAGTGTTCCCAAAGGTGGGCCACTACGTGTTCCCCATCGAACGCGAGGTCGATCCGGTTCGGTTCCCGAACGGGCTTCAACCCATCGGTAAGGCCGCCAAAGACGCGGGCATGAAGTTCCTACTGTGGTTCGAGCCGGAACGCATCTGCCCTGGCACGCTCATGACCGAGGAGCATCCCGAATGGGTCGTGTTGCCCGAACAGGGGCCCTGGGGCATGTTCAACCTGGCCATCCCCGAGGCCCGGCAGCATATCACGGACTACCTGAACACCGCCGTCCGCCAATACGGCATCGACTGCCTGCGCATCGACAATGCCGTCCAGTACACCCCCTTGTGGGCCAAACTCGACCAGGCCGCCGGGCCCGACCGCGTCGGCATCGCCGAGATCCGCTACGTGGAAGGCCTGTACCGCATGTGGGACGACATTCTGGCAGCCAACCCCCACCTATTCATCGACAACGTGTCGTCGGGCGGGCAGCGCATCGATCTCGAACTCTGCTCGCGCGCGATTCCGTTGTGGCGCACCGATGCCACCATCCATCCGTTGATGCAGAATGATTTCGCCCAGGCAGCCATCCAGAATCAGGTGATGACAGCCGGACTCAGCCGGTATGTGCCACTCAGCACCTGTGGGCAGAGCGGGTCGACGCCCTACCTGTTCCGTAGCGGGTTCAACGCCGGCATCACGTTCTGCGAAGACATCCGCGGCGAGGACTATCCGAAGGATATGCTCAAAGCCGCCATCGCCGAAGGGAAACGCATCCGCAAATACTTCTTCGGGGATCTATACGCGCTGAAACCGATCACGGTGAACGCCGACGACTGGTGTGTGCTGCAATACGACCGGCCCGGCCACGGCGACGGTCTGATTCTGGCATTCCGGCGGCACGAGTCACCGTTCACGGCCTTTGAGATGAGCCCGCGCGGCATCGATGCGGCGGCGACCTACGAAGTGGTGGTTTCCCCGGGCTATGACCGACCGGAGCCAGTCACCATGACCGGCGCGGAGTTGATGGAGATGGACATCCACGTAGAAGACCGACCGGGATCGGTGATCGTGGAGTATCGGAAGACGAAGCCCTGAGACGTCGCTATTCGCCCGTGGTGTTGGCGAGGGTAACGGTGAAGGTACTGCCGGCGCCGGGCTCGCTCTTGACGGAAATGTCGCCCTCGTAGAGGTTGGTGAGCTTCTTCAGGATGGAAAGGCCGAGACCGCTACCGAGAATGCCTTGGGTGCTCTCGTTCTTGATCCGCACGAAGTCGTGAAAGAGTTTCGACGCATCCTCTTTGCTCATGCCGATACCGGTGTCCGTCACGGACACCACCACAGCCGAGTCTTTCGCGCGGCGCTTGACGACCACATCGACGCGGCCGTTGTCGCGGTTGTACTTCACGGCGTTCGAGACGAGATTGTTGAGGATGATCTCCAGTTCGCCTTGGTCCCCTCGCATCATCATCGGTCCGTCGCTCTTCAATTCGAGCGCAATGCCGCGGGCCTGCGCGTCAGGCAGCGCGGTTTCGAGGGCCAGCGTGGCGACCTCGCACATGTCCACATCGTCCAACTCGCGTACCTTTTGGCCCGACTCAATGCGGGTCAAGTCGAGCAGATCGGTGATCATCTTCCGCATACCGCCGATACGCCTCACGCAACGCTCAATGATCTGAGCATGCACCTTGGGATCGTCACCGGCCGTACCGGATTCCAGGACATTCAGGTAGCCTTCAATGGCGTTAATGGGCGACTTCAGTTCGTGGGCCACCACGCGGATGAACTCGAACCGGACGCGCCGTTTCTCCTCGGCGAGCCGTTTGGCCTGACGCGACACGATGATGTGGCGCGCGGCTTTGCCGATGGTGGCTTTCAGTTCACCGGGTGTGAAGGGTTTGGGAAGGAAGTCGTAGGCGCCCTGTTTGGTGGCGCGCACGGCCGTTTCAATGGAAGCATACGCCGTGATCATGATGGTCAGCATGTCGAGCTTCTTGGGGACAAGCTCGTCCAACACATCAAGGCCGCTGATGCCGGGAAGTTTGTGGTCCAGCAACAGGATGTGTGGCGGGTTGGCTTCGATCAATTCGAGCGCGTGTTCGCCGGTCTCGGCTTCATCGACCTCCAGAGCGACTTCGCCGCCCACTTCACTGTTCTCGACCGTGAAGTCGCGCAGGGCGCGCTGTACGCCCATGCGCATCCCCATTTCATCGTCGCACACCAACACACGAAGCGTTTCCACTACACTACCCTTTCAAGAGCCGTTTGATCTCGCGGGTCAACTGCTCGAACCGGACAGGCTTCGCCAGCATGGCGTCGGCCTTGATCCACGAGCGCTCTTCGCTGGTGGTGGTGTCGAACTCGATTCCCGTCTCACTGGTCACCCCGGTGATCATGATAACAGGAATGCTCGAGTCTTTCGCCTTGATTTCGTGGCACAGGCTGAACCCCGCGTCGAACTCTTCCATCATCAGGTCGACCATAGCGAGATCGAACTCGGTCGTGGGCAGCATCTGACTGGCCTTGGCCCGCGAGTCGGCTTCGATCACCTCGTATCCGGCCGCCTCCAATTGGACCCGTTCCTGGAACCGGAAATCGGGGTCGTCGTCTACGATGAGTACGCGTTTCTTTGTTTCAGTCATGATTCGTGACTTCCTGCGCCTGTTAGTGGGTTGTTGGTGCTATTTTGAGGCCGGGGCCACCGCGCGCTTCGTCTAACGAGGAAGCGAGACGGTGAACGTGGTTCCGGTTGGCCCAACGGCCGGATCTGTATTCGATGTCACCTCAATGTTACCGCGATGCATCTTCACAATTCCATACGTC
>JAAEQP010000945.1 GCA_024231375.1 bacterium
ACCGACATTGCCGCGGCGGACGTCCGTGACCGTATTCGCGATCTCGTCGCTGCGTTGTATCGAGACATTCCCTGTGGCATTGGTAGCGAAGGCGCCATTCCAAGATTGGGCGCCGCCGACCTGAATTCAGTGCTCGTGCGTGGCGCTGCGTGGGCCGTCGACAAGGGGTTCGGTACCGATGCCGACCTGGAGGCTACGGAGGAGCGGGGCGCCATGCCGGGCGCCGACGCCGCGGTCGTATCCGAACGCGCCAAGAGTCGTGGACGGCCGCAACTCGGTACCCTGGGGTCGGGGAACCATTTTGCCGAACTAGGCGTCGTCGAGCGCGTATTCTGTGCCGCCGAGGCAGACGCCTACGGTCTCCAGGAGGGTGCCCTTACCCTCATGATTCATAGCGGCAGCCGAGGCCTGGGGTACCAGGTATGCGACGACTCGCTGGTGAAGATGATGCGGGCCGCCGCCAAGTACCGCATTCATCTGCCCGACCGGCAGCTCTGCTGCGCGCCTGTCCATTCGAGCGAGGGTCGCGAGTATCTTGCGGCCATGGCGGCCGCGGCGAACTACGCTTGGGCCAATCGCCAGATCATGATGTGTCTGGCGCGGCGATCACTGGCCAAGGCGCTGGGGATGGCCGAACAGCGCTTGGGGACCCGGCTCCTCTACGACGTGTGCCACAATATCGCCAAGCTCGAGGTCCATGAAGTCGACGGCGTGCGAAAACGTCTGTGCGTGCATCGGAAAGGCGCCACCCGCGCGTTCCCGGGGTCGCGTTCCGAGGTGCCGGCCGTCTACCGCGCCGTCGGCCAGCCCGTTTTGGTCCCCGGCGACATGGGCACGGGGTCCTACGTCTTTGCGGGCACCGAGAAGGCCCTCACCGAGACTTTCGGAAGCTGTTGCCACGGAGCCGGACGTATGATGAGCCGGTCGGCGGCACGCAAGGCCAAGAACGCCGCGACCCTGTTCCGCGAAATGGAAGAGCGCAACATCGTCGTCATGGCCCGCAGCAAGAAGACCGTCACCGAGGAAAGCCCCGAGGCCTACAAAGACATCGACGCCGTGGCCGAGGTGGTGGAACGCGCCGGTATCGGACGCAAAGTCGCGCGCATTCGTCCTCTGGGCGTCATCAAGGGGTGATATCGCCGTCTGATTGACCGTCCGGCCGGGTATCAAGTACCCTTTGCCCGAGAGTACCAAGCACCGCGCGTGAAGAAGGAATCCTTATGT
The DNA here is from genome assembly GCA_024231375.1 of bacterium. The sequence continues at coordinate 1,225 of JAAEQP010000945.1, forward strand.
CCGACAAAGAACAGCTTGTTGAACCGCGAACGCTCAAGGGGTTCCAGGACCTCCTCCCCGCGGATCTGCTTCCCCGCAAGCAGGTCGTCGCCACCATCGAAGAGGTCTTCCAGAAGTACGGGTTCTCCCCGCTCGAGACGCCCGCCATCGAGCATCTCGACACCCTGCTCGGCACGGGCGGCGAGGAGACCAACAAAGAGCTGTTTCGGCTCGAAACGCCGGAACAAGACCCCGTGGCGCTTCGGTTCGACCTAACCGTCCCCTTCGCGCGGCTTATGGCCCAGTATCCCGACAAACTCAAGGTTCCCTTCCGCCGGTATGCGATGGGACCCGTCTGGCGGGCTGACAAACCTGGCCCCGGCCGGTTCCGCCAGTTCACGCAGATGGACATCGACGCCGCTGGGTCGGATTCCGTATCCGTCGATGCCGAGGTCGTGTCCATCATGTGCGATGTCATGGCGTCCCTCGGTGTCGACCGCTACCGCGCCCTGGTGAACAATCGCAAGCTCATCGACGCCCTCCTGGAGGGATGCGGCATCGTGGATCCCGGCAAGCAGAAACACGTCCTGCGCGTGATCGACAAGCTGGCCAAGGTCGGCGTTGACAATATCCGGCTCGAACTCGGCCCGGGACGCATCGACGACTCCGGCGACCCCATCCCCGGCGTGCAGTTGCCCGAAGAGACCATCGACGCAATCCTGGGCTTCATCGGCACCCGGGGCGGAAGCCGGTCTGAAGTGGTCGACAACCTTCAAGAAGTGCTGCCTGAGACCGATGCCGCCGCGGCCGCCATCGTCGAGATGCGCGAGATGGCCGATGCCCTCGAAGCGCTCGGCGTTGCCGAAGAGAATGCGGTGTTCGCACCCAGTCTGGCCCGGGGCCTCGACTATTACACGGGACCCGTGTATGAGATGACCCTCCCCAAGGCGCCGAAATTCGGGTCCGTCATGGGTGGCGGACGGTACGACGGGCTTGTGGCCCGGTTCCTGAACCGCGCGATTCCCTGCACCGGCATGGCCGTCGGCCTCGACCGGTTGCTCGCCGCCTTGCGCAAACTCAAGGCCCTTCCCGAGGCACGGTCCACGGTCCAGGCCCTCGTCGTCACCATGGGCAAGGTCCCCAAGAGCGAGACCCTCCGGGTGGCCGCCGAGTTGCGCGCTGCTGGCATTCGGACCGAACCCTATTTCGCAAGCAAGAAGAAGATGAACATGAAGTTCCAACTCTCCCACGCGGACATGTACGGCATCCCGGTGGCCGTGATCGTGGGCGAAGACGAACTGGCCAACGGACAGGTGTCGATCAAAGACCTTGACGCCGGCAAAGCCGGGCGTGAAGGCATCGACGATCATCAGGAGTACCGGCAGGCAGGCAAGACGGGACAGGTCACGGTTGCCCGGACCGACATGGTCGCCACCGTGCGCGGGATGCTCGGGCTCGACTGAATCGCCGAGTAATCGACGCAGTCATCACTCATTCTGGGGGGGCGCACATGGCTATGACGCGGCGTGAACGGCTGATGGCGGTGTTCTCGGGGGATGGGCCCGATCGGCCTCCCGTGAAGCTCTGGAACGTGTGCCCTGGGCAGGCGTTGTTGCACCCCGCCTACGAGCCCGTGCGGGATGCCGGGGTCGCCTCCACCGACCTCATGGTGGGCGGCGGCATGCCCTTTGACCTGTACTGCGGCCGTCTCCGGGACGACCATTTCTTCACCCGCGAGCAGCCTACCGACTCCGATGAATGGGTCGACATCGTGACCGACGTGCGCACGCCGGAAGGCGACCTGCGCAGCGTCTACCGCCGGAGCACGTGCAACAAGCCTGGCTACGAGATGGAGGAGTTGCTCAAAGAGCCCGGCGACATCAAGAAACTGATGTCCTTACCCTACGAACCCTATCCGTCGGACCCTGCTCCCTTCCGTGAGCAGGAGGCCGCTATGGGCGATGCGGGTATCGTGGTGTTTGGCCTTGACCATGCCATGTACGGACTCCAGCGCCAGATTGGGTCCGAGAACTTCGCCCTGTGGAGCATCAGCGATCCCGACCCCATGCTGGACGCCGTCGCCGAGTTCGCCAATCGCATCGAAGCCCACATTCACGCCACGGTCGACACAGGACTCCGCCCCGTGTTCGGATGGGTCGGTCCCGAATTGTGTATTCCCCCGCTCATGGGCCCCGCCGATTTCGATAGGTACGTCGGTGCCTTCGACAAGCCGCTGATAGACCTCATTCACGAGGAAGGTTGCTACGTTTGGGTCCATTCCCACGGCAAGATGGGCCCGGTCCTCGAACGGTTTGCCGACATGGGCGTAGACGTGCTGAATCCCATCGAGCCGCCGCCCATGGGCGACCTCACGCTCCCCGAGGCCTTCGAGCGCGTGGGCGGTCGCATGGGGTTGGAGGGCAACATCGAAACCCACGACATCATGACGTCCCCGCCAGACGAACTGCGGAGTCAGATTCGTGAGGCCCTGGAGGCAGGCAAAGGACGGCGCTTCATCCTGTGCCCCTCCTCCGGCTACATGGAGGATCCCGAACCCACGGAACGGTTCATCGAGAACCTTATGGTCTACGTTCAAGACGGCGTGCGCATGGCCGAATCCATGGCGTAGCGGCCTGCCGTTCCCGTCAATAGGAGAATCCGAGCCATGGAACTGACGTATGATGTTTTGAAACACGCCCTGCGCGAAGTCATCGAGGAGGAACTCGGACTGCGCCGGTTGCCCGCCCTGGCCAGGAAGTGGGAGGGAGGCACCGTGATGCTTCGCCCGGCCGACGAGAGCCTTCGCGGGAAAGAAATCCCCATCGACACCTTGTTCAAGAAGGTCACCGCCGTCCGCGAACGGTTGCGGCTTCTTGAACAGAAGATCAACAACCATAAGAACTTCACGGTCGAGGAACGGGCCGAGTTTCAGGACTACCTCACCCGCGCCTACGGGTCGCTCACCACGTTCAACGTGCTCTTCCAGGACGAGGAAGATCGGTTCACAGGCACGGGCGGGTAGCCGTACCTTCCTGGCCCTACTCGCCGATGACCTGGTACGTCCCCGATCCTGAACCGCCGAAGGTCACCTCGGAAGGTGTCACCTGGATAGGCGTCACGCTGATATCTCCAGTGCATACCACGAACGGTCTGGCCCGGAAGGGCGCCGTGAACCGAATGGTTTCGCCTGCGTCCGCGCGCCCCACGATTCGGCGTTCCGCCAATCGGTTCGGGCGTGCGTCATAGGTGAAGAGACCCAGCACGCGCACGGGCGCGTCCTTCGCCTCCAAGGTGATTGTGTGCCATCCATATCCCAGGCCCAGAACGCCTTTCCGGTTCTCCATGAAATGCTGCACCCCGGATTGGTTGACGAAGGGTTCGTTCGTCGGCTGGACAAGTCTCTCGACATCGTCGACCACTACCCGCAGCACGCCGCCATCCGGCGCGTCCGCATAGGCCACCGAGATGTCCGAGCACACGGCGTCGATGGTCATTGCTTTGCCAGGCTCCAGCATCACCTGCGCCGTGCCGCAGGGCGCTCCCCATTGTGACGAGAACGCGCCTGTCACAAGGTCGCCCAATTGCCACCGCGGGTGGTCGGCCCCGAAGAAGCGTCGGCCCGGGCACACCTTGGCGTCCACATACGTCAAGCGCGCGTTTGGACCCACCAACTCGAGAACGTGCCGGTCACCCAGGCGGCACCGCCCGTGCCGGAAGAGAGAATTCCGGATGTCGCGAGTCGGCGCGCTGCGGCGTAGCGCAAGCTCCTCTCCGTCCACAAACGGCACGGGAGTTTCGTCCGCCGCGCCCCAGCAATTCATGGCCGTGTCGTCGAGCATGAACATGCCGCCGTTCAGCCGCCCACTCTTGGCGTCGTAGGTGACCATCTCGCCTTCCCAACCGTAGGTGTTGGCGTGCGCACGTTCCGGCAGATATTCCTGCGGCTGTCCCGGAACCATGGGGTCTGAGCATTCGAAGGCCTTTTCGGCCTGCTTGAACCACAGATAGTGGGCGGCCGCCTGGGGGTGTCCATCCGCCGGCACCAACGCATACCGGTTGCACCACCGTGTCACGTCATCCGAAGCCAGGCCATAGTCCAGGAATGGAATACCATACCGAAGCGACAGCGCCTGCATGTCGCCCCGGTTCGGGGTGTAGGCGCCGGCGTTCTGAAACTGGCAGACAAGAAACTCCGTATGCCCGTAGTGCCGCTGTATCCAGCGGATGGTTCCCTCGAACACGGCCACCTCGTCAGGCGTGTCGGTCTTCTCGTTCGCTCCGCTCCCGAAGATCACCAGGTCCGGGCCGGGTCC
>JAAEQP010000946.1 GCA_024231375.1 bacterium
CGTGGATGAGGATGGGTTGACGGACATTCTGGTCTGTGGAAGCGACCATTCGTTGCGCTGTCTGACCCTCGGCGGGCGCTACAATCCAGATAACATCCCCTGGCCCACCCGGTGTTTCGACGTCGCGCTGACCGGCTCGTCGTTCCAGACGCGCCGGGTCGAGCCGGTGGGTCCCGTGGTGACGCAGCGCGACGTGTTTTCCCACGGCGGCTTCGAACTGGCCAAGGTGACGGGCCCGCCCGACAGCTATCCCAAAGGAAGCGATGTCTACGAAAAGCGACGCCAACATCCCCGGGGATGGCAAGCACGGAGCCACGACGAAAACAGGTGGCAGCGCGATGCCGACACGGTGCTCGAAGGTGCATTCAGCCTGCGGGTAGTTCCGGGCGACCATCCTTTCACTGTGATGACCGAACCCATTGAAGTTGATGCGGGACTCGACACGCTGTCCGCCTCCATAGCCGCCCATACCAGCGCGCCTATGATCCACAAGGCATACCTCGAATGGATTGGCCCTACGGGCGTGCTTCGCACCGACCCGCTACCTGCTGACCCAAGCGGAAGCGCATGGGTTCCCTACCGCACAGGAGAGCTCCGGCCACCCGTGGGCGCCCAATGGTTGACACTGAATTGCGTCACCGCACCCAGTGCGGATATCCCAACCTTCTGGGACGCGGGGTCCATTACAGGCACATTCACGCAACGCCCAAGCATACGGGCGCTCGTCAATCAAGTGGGATACGAGCTAGGCGCCCCCAAGCAATTCACGGTGCAGGGAAACTTTCTTGCCGCCCGCGCGGATTTCGCCGTGATCACGGAGGATGGTACGACGGCCTTTTCCGCCTCGCTTGACCACCGGGGCCGCATCACCGGCCTCCACGACACCGACTGGGGTCACGAGTATTGGCGTGGCGATTTTTCTTCGTTCAACACGCCGGGGACGTATAGAATCCGGATCGATCTTGACGGGCTTACCGATACGTCTTGGCCCTTCGAGATCGGAGATGATTTGCTGGCCCAGCGCACCGCGGAGGCCGCGTACCGCTTCTTCTACTACCAGCGTTGCGGCATGGAGATCCCCGGATTCCACGGCGCGTGCCATCTCGACGACGCCATCAGCCCCGACGGGAAACAGCTCGAACTCTTCGGGGGCTGGCACGACGCCGGGGACTACAACACGTACCACAACG
>JAAEQP010000947.1 GCA_024231375.1 bacterium
CAGCCCCGCATACGACATCTGCTGCTCACCGCCGATCTCGTAGATCGCGTGGTCCCCGCGATCCAGATCGAGCGCGGCCCCCAGATACGCCAACACATCCGGGATCGCAATGGGTTGCGCCATGGTTCGTACCCACCGCGGCGTAATCATGACGGGAAGTCGGCGAACCAGCGTCCGTATCAGTTCGAAGGACAGACTCCCCGATCCGATGACAATGGATGCGCGAAACTCGATGGTCTGGATGCCGGACGCCCGCAGAATCTCGCCCACTTTCAGGCGGCTGCGCAAGTGCGACGACAGGTCGGCCGTCTCGTCGCAGAGGCCCCCCAGATAGACGATTCGCCGGACGCCCGCGGCCTTGGCCGCTTCGGCGAAATGTTCGGCGTTCCGTAGCTCCTGCTCCACGAAGTCGCCCATCGTACCCAGGGAATGGACCAGGTAGTAGGCCGTGTGGACGCCCTCAAATGCGGGCCCCAGCGTATCCGGGGACGCGAGGTCGCCGAACACCACTTCCGTGTCCGCCCCCACGCGGTCCTTCAGCACCTCGGGCCGCCGCGCCATGCAGCGCACCCGTTCGCCACGCGCCTCCAGCGGCCGAATCAACCGTCCGCCTACGTAGCCCGTCGCGCCCGTCACGAGAATCAAACGCTTCGCTGACGATTCCATCACGCCGATAGAGTATCATAGTAGGGCGCGGGCGGCTATTGGCGGTCGGCTTGGTGATTGGGAGGAATGCGGTGAAAGAGAACGGAGCGGTGATTCCGCGTATCGTCGACGCGTTGACGCAGTTCGACGAGGTGGTTGCCGTGGGCCTTTCCGGGTCGGCGGCGAGCGGCGACACGGACGCCTATTCCGATCTCGACGTGTGTGTGTTCGCGGACCCGGCCATCCCTGACGCCGACACGCGGCGCGCATACCTGGAATCCTGTGGATTGGGCACTGTCTCCTACTTCGATGTCGATTTCGATGTGTCGCGCGGCGACGGGATGTCCATCGGCGGAGACCCGTGCGACTTCAACTGGATGAGCGTTCCTCGCGTCACATCGTTCCTCAATGCACTCGACACCGACTTCGACTGCGATGAGTATGTTCCCGGAGGGCTCCTGAAGGTCCACGCGCTCCACGACCCGGATGGCGTCATCGAAGCGCTTCAGCGCACTGTGCCCACCTATCCCGCCGCCCGTGCCGCGCACCGTGTTCAAGCGGCGGTTCGGGCCGCCCGATTCTCGCTCTATGTGTTGCGTTGGCTCGACAAAGCGGCCGGGCGTGACGACGTGTTCTCGTTCCTCAAACACGAGTATGAGTTGCTCGACTACCTGTTTACCGCGCTATACGCGCTGAACCAGGAATGGCTCTGTGAAGAGAAACGACTCGTCGAACGGGTGACCGCCTTCGACCGCGTGCCCCACGACATCGACATCCGCCTCAGCGCCGTCATCGTACACAAGGGCCCGTGTGCGTCCCTCGACCGAAGCCTGAAGGAACTCAAATCCCTCTTCGCCGATTTGGCCGAACTGGCCCTGGATGTCTATCCGGATCTCGATATCCCTCTGGATTGGGACTAGATTCGGGTTATGCGTTCCGCTACCCGTCAGAATCCTCGCAGAATGCATGAGTCTTGGCCGCAATCTCCGCAAGCTGTTCTGTCTGCGCACTTGCAGCCACCAGCATAGTCGCGGTCACGCAGGAGGTCCATGCACCCGGGTGGTGTTGCCGCCGTGCGGGGCTCTTGTCGGGTGTGGGACCGGCGCCCTC
>JAAEQP010000948.1 GCA_024231375.1 bacterium
ACTGTCCCGCAAGGCCTCTAGCGTGAACTGGATGTTCTCGTAGAGATCGTGGGTTTCCGGCACCCGCCGGGCCACGCCCAGGCCGGCGGCCACTGCCGTATCGATCTCAAGGCCGGTGTCGCTGTCGACCGGCCAGGTTTCCGTGTAGAACACAGCCGTGTCTTCGCGGAAGGTCGCCGCGTAGACGCGGGCCGCCCGAAGGATCGTGTAGACTTGGCGCGTGCTGTCGTTCACACCGCCACGCGAGAACGCGCCCACCTTAATCAACGTCGGAATGGCGACGGCAGTCAAAATGCCGATTATCGCCATCACAACGATCAATTCGATGAGCGTCATGCCACGCCGGGCCGTGCTATGTTGCCTCGCCTTCATGCTGAGTCGCTCCATGCGCCGCTAGGCGGACGCCGGACCTAGTACCACCGGGTCCAAGCCTGCTCGGTGTCCCAGTTGGGGATGTCGTCGCCGCCGCCTTTGTACTCGAAATCTTCGAACATACGACCGTCCGCCGAGCTTGGATCTTCTTCTTCGTCATCGAAAATCTGGTCGGAGAGGAGGTTGCTGCCCTGTGACCACACAAACACGATGGTCTGCCTGTCGGCGGGATACCCTTGAAGATCGTCAGCGGGCGGGTTGCCGGGCCGGTCCTCGGCGTCGGCTCGATCCTTGGCCTCCTGGTCGTAGACGTAGGGCGGATAGTCAACGTCGATGTCTTCGTCGTAGTCGGGGTTCGCACGCCAAGCCCGGAACGGAATGGACGAGTTGCGGCCGCCCGCGGTATCCCACGGCCCCATGGAGAACCGGTACAGATTGTCCCACGGATCCTTGGGAACGTCCATGTAGCCGGGACCTAGCTTGGCTTTCACTTCGGGCAGCAGCCCGGGCACGTCCGCTTGGTTCCCGCGCCGAAGCAGCTCGTAGAAGATCTCCTCGTGATGGTAGATCTCATCGGCCGACTTGAGTGTCGTGACCGTGGCCGAATCGAAGAACTGGTAGAAGTTCTTCCGGCCCGTAGAGGTCAGCATGTCCGTCAGGGCCGTCTCAATGTTCCTGATCTCGGTCGCGGCGGCCGCTGCTTTGCCTTTCTCGATGTATTGAATCACCTTGGGCACGACGATGCCGGCCAGAATGGTGATGATGGCAATCACCACCAGCAACTCGACCAGTGTAAAACCGCTTGCGCGTTTCATGGCGCCTACTCCTTGTTCCGTGCCGGTCGGCCGCGGCCGCTCACGCGGACGGCGCCGGGCTCCGGCGACCGTCTCTTATCCTCCGCTGATCGAGTCCGCCAGCGTCAGAATGGGTAGATACAACGCAATAACAATGAACCCGATGATGCCGCCCAGGAACACAATGAGTACGGGCTCCATGAGGCTCAGCAACGCTTCCACCGCCACCTCGACTTCCGCGTCGTAGATGTCGGCGACCTTAATCAACATGGTGTCCAGACTACCGGTTTCCTCGCCAACGTCGATCATGTTCACGACCATAGGCGGAAACACTTTGGCCTCGTCCAGCGGCGCGGCGATCGTGTCGCCTTCCTTAATGCTGTCATGCACCTTCTGGACCGCGGACTCGATGCGCTCGTTGCCGAGACACTCTTTGGTGATGCGCAACGACTGGAGGATAGGCACGCCGGATGTGATCAGTGTGCCAAGGGTACGCGCGAACCGCGCCACGGACACCTTGGTCACCAGGTCGCCGATGGCGGGTATCTTGAGGACGGTGTAGTCGCATAGCGTGCGGAACTTGGGTATCTTCCGCAGCAACTTGAAGGAGATAATGGTGCCGTTGAAGATCAGCAGCATCTTCCACCATCCGTAGAGGATGAAGTCGGAAACGTCCATGAGGAACATGGTCATCCACGGCAACTTGGCGCCGAAGTCGCCGATAACGGCCGCGAACTCAGGCACGATGTAGGTCAGCAGGAACAGCACGATGCCGATGGCCGCGGTCATGACGAAAATCGGGTATACCAAGGCGCCTTTCACGCGGCGCTTCAGGGCCTGCCGTTTCTCCATGAAGGTGGCCAGACGGTTGAGCACCACCTCCAGCATACCGCCGACCTCGCCCGCACGCACCATGTTCACGAACAGCCGGTCGAATTCCTTGGGGTGCTTGGCGAGGCCCTCGGAGAAGGTGGAGCCTCCCTGAATGTCCGCGGACACCTCGTCGAGGATGTCGCGCAGCTTGCACGGCTTGAGCTGGGCCACCAGCACGTTGATGCTGCGCAGCAAGGGTAGACCCGCGTCGATCAGCGTGGACAACTGACGCGTGATCACCACCAGTTCCTTGGTCTTCACGCCGCCGAAATAGATCTCGCTGAAGCCCTTGGCCTTCTTGCGGGCGCGTTTCTCGTCGCTCTTGCGCGCTTCGCGGATCGTCGTGGGGAACAGGCCCAACTGACGCACGTCATTGATGGCAAGGGCTTGGCTGTCGGATTCGACAATGCCGAAGACCTCCTTGCCTTCCTTGTTCATTGCTTTGTACGCGTACTTTGGCACGCATCGTCTCCCAGTTTGGCCCGCGGACCGCTACACAGGCCGGCCGCGCACGTCAGGACAAGTCGTCGTCGTACTTGTCCGTGTGCGCCAACACCTCGTCAGTGCTCGTGACGCCTTGAACGCACTTCATCAACGCTTCTTCGCGCAAGGTCAGCATGCCCTGATTCTTGCGCGCGTGTATCCGAATCTCGTGCGCCATGGCACGGCTGTTGATCATGTCGCACATCACCTCGTCCACATGCAGCAGTTCGAAGATGCCGGCGCGTCCCATGTAGCCGATGTAGTCGCATGCAGGACACCCCTTGGCCCGATGGAACAGCAGGTTGGGGTCTTGCCGCCACGAGGGGGGCAGCCCGAGGTCATCCATCTCCTCATCGTCGGGCCGGTACTTCTCGCGGCAGTGGCGGCACAACGTGCGCAACAGGCGCTGCGCCAACACGGCCTCCAGCGACGACGTGATCAGGAACGGCTCCAGGTCCATGTCGAGCAGACGCGTGATGGTTTCGGGTGCGCTGTTCGTATGCAGCGTGCTCAGCACGAAGTGTCCCGTCAGCGACGCTTCCACGGCGATCTGCGCCGTGGGCAAGTCGCGAATCTCACCGACCATCACGATGTCCGGGTCCTGACGCAGGATGGATCGAAGACAGGCCGAAAACGTCAACCCCACATCCTCGCGCACCTGCACCTGAACCACCCGGTCCAATTGAAGCTCGACCGGATCCTCGGTGGTGATGATCTTCACGTCCACCTGGTTGAGGTCGGCCAGGCACGCGTACAGGGTGGTCGTCTTGCCCGAACCGGTCGGCCCGGTCACGAGGAAAATGCCGTTCGGTTTGCGAATGATGGTGTCGATGCCTTTGAGCGTCTTGGGGCTGAACCCCAGCTTGCGCAGGTCCACCTTCACCGCAGTACGGTCCAGAATACGCATCACCACGTTCTCGCCGTACAGGGTCGGCAACGTGGCGACACGTACGTCGATCTCGGAATCGCCAATCTTCAACTCGATCCGCGCGTCCTGGGGAAGGCGGCGTTCGCCGATGTCCATGCTGCCGCACATGACCTTCACGCGGGACACCAAGGCAAGCGCCATCTGCTTCGGCGGACTGACGATCTCGTGGAGAACGCCGTCCACGCGGATCCGGATGCGAAAATCCTCCTCGTAGACCTCGAAATGGATATCCGACGCCCGCTTCTGGACCGCCTCGAGCAGCACGAGGTTCACAATCTTGATCACCTCGGGCTCCTGGGCAAGCTGGATCAGATTGTCCACATCGCCCACGATTTCCTGGGTGCCCAACTCGGCCGCCGTCAAACCGCCTTCGCCCACCCGGGCCACCAAGTCGTTCAGCGTCTCGTGGATCGAGTCGGCCTCGTACGAATAGTTCTTATCGATGAAATGGGTGATATCCGCCTGATTGCTGATGGCCCCTTTGACTTCGCTGCCCAGGACCTGGGACAGGTCGTCCAGGATGCCCAGGTTCAACGGGTCGGCCAGGGCCATGATGACGACCCCGTCCTCCTCGCGCACCGGAACCGCGTTGTAGAACCGGGCCACCTCCGGCGACACTTTGCGAAGGACGTCTTCCTGCACCGACAACGAGGTAACGTCGACCCGCTCCATCCCCGCCTGAACACCCAGCGCCTCGACGACGTCCTGCTCTTCGCACAGACCCATCTGCACCAGAACACGGCCCATCATCTCGCCCGTCAGGCGATGTCGCTGGAGCGCCTCGTCAAGCTCCAGCGGCGAAATCACCCCTTGCTCAACGAGTATGTCGCCAATCTGCTTCTCTTTGACAGCGGCCATTGCGTGTCATCCTTTATCCTGCGCTGCGTCCTCGCGGCTACCCTTTTGCGTCCTCTTCGCTTTCCAGGGGCGGAGGTCCGTCCTCAAGGTTCAAGAGGCGCGCGTTGTCGTCGAATTCTTCGCGCATCTGGCACCGTTCCGCCGCGGCCAGGTACTTCACAATGCCCTTCTTGTACAGGGCCAGGAGATGCTCGTCGAGTAGATTCATGCCGTACTTGTGTCCCGTCTGAATGGCCGACGTGATACGGTATGACTTGTTCTCGCGAATCAGATTCTGAATGGCCGGTGTGGAAATCATTACCTCGAACGCGGCCACACGCCCGAATCCACTGGCCTTCGGCACGAGACTCTGGGAAATCACCGACTTCAAGTTACCGGCGAGCTGGGTCCGAATCTGCTCCTGCTGGTTGGTCGGGAATGCGTCGATGATACGGTCGATCGTGCGCACCGCTCCTGTGGTGTGGAGGGTTCCGAACACCAAGTGACCGGTCTCCGCCGCCTGAACCGCGGCGCCGATGGTGTCGAGGTCGCGCATCTCTCCAACCAGAATCACGTCCGGGTCCTGCCGCAAGGCGCGCCGGATCGCTTCGGAGAAGGTAGGCACGTCAACACCGACCTCGCGCTGGGTGATGATGCTCTTCTTGTGCGTGTGGTAGTACTCGATGGGGTCCTCAATCGTGATGATGTGATGGTCCATCTCGCGGTTGAGAAAGTCGATCATCGTGGCGAGACTGGTGCTCTTGCCCGAACCGGTGGGCCCCGTCACCAGGATCAGGCCGCGAGGTTGGTTGATGACCTCCTTGAGATTCTCGGGGAGCCCGATTTCCTCGAAGGTCATGATCTTGTTCGGGATCAAACGAAGCACCAGGCCTACGTGGCCTTTCTGTTTGAGGATGGACACGCGGAAACGGGCCACGTCTTCGAACGCGAACCCGAAGTCCGACCCGCCGACCTCCTGAAGCTCCTGCTGGTTGTCCACGGACGCGATGCTCTTCATCAGCCGTTCCGTGTCTTCGGCGGTCAGGGGGGCCTCCCCGAAGAACTGCAGGTGTCCATGAACCCGCCCTACCGGCGGGTCCTCCACAGCGAGATGCAGATCCGACCCTTCGCGGTCGATCAACATCCGAAGCAAACTCACCATCTCGTAAGCCATGCACCAAATCTCCCGAAAATGCTCGCGACTACCCGTGATCGACAGGGTCATCCGGTTGCGTGACCCGGATAACCTCTTCAATGGTCGTGACACCATTCAACGCTTTGCGCCAACCATCTTCCCGCATCGAAGACATACCGTCGATGCGGGCTTGACGGCGCAACGCGTTCGCAGACTGTCCCTCCATGATCATCGTGCGGAGGTTGTCGTTGCTCTCAAGCAGCTCGTACACACCCAGCCGGCCCGTGTAGCCGGTCTGATTGCAGTTGTCGCAGCCCCGGCCGTGGAACAGTTCGGCGTCCTTGGATTCTACGTCCATGGCAAGGCGCTCCCACTCCAGGTCCGTCGGTGTGTACGGCTCTTTGCAGCCCGAACAGATAGTGCGTACCAGGCGCTGAGCCAACACGGCCTTGATGCCGGACGCCACCAGGAACGCCTTGATGCCGATATCCACCAAACGCACGAACGCGCTCGCCGAGTCATTTGTATGCAGGGTCGAGAACACCAAGTGACCCGTAAGGGCCGCCTTGATGGCGATCTCGGCGGTCTCGTAGTCACGAATCTCACCAACCATCACAATGTCCGGGTCCTGGCGGAAGATGGCGCGGAGTGCGCGGGCGAAATCCCAGCCAATGTCATGCTGGATCTGCACCTGGTTGATGCCCGAAAGCTGGTACTCCACCGGGTCTTCTACGGTGATCAGTTTGGTGTCCGGCTTGTTCAGGTTGTGGAGCGATGCGTACAGGGTGGTCGTCTTGCCCGAACCGGTGGGGCCCGTCACCAGGACCACGCCCGTACCCGAATCGATCAGGGTCTCCCAGCTCTTCTGGTCTTCGGCACAGAATCCCAACTGCCCCAGACCGAGCATGAGACCGCTCTTGTCCAGGATGCGGAGCACCATGCTTTCGCCATGCACCGCGGGCAGCGCGCTCACACGAAGGTCGACCATCTTACCCGCGAGCGCGATCTTGATACGCCCGTCCTGCGGAATGCGCCGTTCGGCGATGTCCATGCCCGACATGATCTTCAAACGCGAGATAATGGACGCCTGCGCCCTCTTGGGCGGCGTGGGCATCAAGTGGAGCACACCGTCAATGCGGTACCGGACCTTCAAGTCCATCTTGCCAGGTTCCACGTGAATATCACTGGCCCGGAGGCGGAAAGCCTCCAGAATCATGTTGTTGATGTAACGGACGACGGGGCTGTCGCTGTCATCGTCGTCGTCCCCCACGTCGCCCATAGGCGAATCAAAGTCGACGCTGTCAACGCTGATGCTGCTCATGCTGATGTCGCTGGCCGACATGCTGCTTCCAACGCTGCTCAGCGACGAGCCCATGGAGCTCACATTCGACATGGTGCTCAGCGTGCTCATGGTACTGGCACTGCTCACGGTGGACAGCATCGATTCCACGCTCTGCTCGGAAAGACCGTAGTACTTGCCGAGGGCCAAGCTGATTTCTTCCGGCGTGGCGAGCTGCGGCTCGATCCGTCGGTCGAGCAGCCGCTCCAGATTGTCGAAGGCGTTGATGTTCGTCGGGTCCGCGGTGGCAACCAACAGCGCGCCGCCCTCGTCAGCGACCGGCACAATCCGATACAGCGTGGCGATGGACGGCTCGACGAGATTGCGGATGCGTTCGGGGATCTCGCGGTCGGAGAGCTTGACGATGGGGATGCCCAACTGGTCGGCCAACCCCTCGGAGATATGGCT
>JAAEQP010000949.1 GCA_024231375.1 bacterium
CCGCGCCCTGCTGCGCCAGGAGTGCCAACGCCACCGCGGCGATGATGACACCCCAGGTCACGACCATGGCAAGCAGTGGACGGTTCCGCGATCCGCCTCGTGAGGCGAACAATGCGGCTCCGGCGGCCACCATCGCACCCGCGGGGATGATGTACGATCCGTAGCACGGTAGGTATCGCGCGTAGAAGGGAAAGGTGTGGCCCCCGATGGCCTCCACGCCCAGCTTCGCGAGTACGGCCATGGTGCCCAGGTACAGGGCGGTGGCTACGGTGTAGGCAAGGATCAGTCTTCTGGTGATGGCGTCCCCGGCCGGGAGCGGGCCGGACTGCGTATGCTGAGAGGCAGTCGGCATGGCGCACATCCTAAGGGGCGTACGGGTTGGTGCCGGTTCCGGGGCGCCAGCCAAACCACGACCGCAGCCGGTATCGGAGAATCATGAGAATCATCTCGCACCCCAGGAAGAAGGCCCGCACTTTGCTCCCGGTCACGGACGACACGCCGACCCGTTTTCGGTAATTCACGGGGATTTCGATGAACGGCAGATCGTTCAGAATGGTGAGCAGCATCAGTTGTGGACCGAACGCCGAACCGCCGATAGAGAACTGGGACGCGATCTTCGTGTAGGCCTCGCGGTGGAGGAGCCGCATGGTGCATCCTACGTCGGTCAGCAACGTGGTGTTGTAAAGAAACTCCATCAACTTGCCAACGGCCCAGTTGCCCCACTTGAGCATGAACCCCATGTTGGCGCCTTCCCACACGAACTCGCGCTGCGTGCGCGTGCCGAACACGACCGGCACGTCGTCGCTGTAGGCCAGCAATTTACAGACGTCATGGCCCGAGAACGTGCCGTCCGGTTCCGCAATGATGAGAAGATCGCCCGTCGCTTCGTGCAGGCCGCGCCAGATGGCGTTTCCGTATCCCTGACGCGTTTCGTGTACCAGCCGGGCCTTGGTCGGACGGACCTCGTCGTCGGTCCCTTCGGCGGCGTTGTTGTTCACCACCACGATCTCATCCACATATTCGCTGGCGAAAAAATCCTCGATGGCCTCGCGAATCGAGTCTTTCTCGTTGTACGTGGGAAACACTACCGAAACCGTCTTGTCGTGCCACATGGAATGAAGAACCCCTTCTACCAATACGTGTATACGTTCGTCTCAATCAGCCAGCACTGGACCGCCATGAAGGCCAAGGTCGCCAACATAGGCGCCGTGGACCGCGCTGTGCGTCCGACTTCGTCCAACAGATGGGCCGCCGGGATGACCAGGAACGGCATAAGGTACATAGCCGAACGTTCGCCTTCTCCCCGGGCCAGATAGAGCAGATTCAGAACCAGGAGCGTCAGCGCGAACACAATGAACAACGCCTTGGTGTCCGCGTGAGGCCGTGTGAGCCGCCACACGAACAGGATGGTCACGGGGATGCCCGCGAAGAAGACCCAACAGGCCGGATTCAGCAGCCGGTACACCCAGCCAGGGTATCGCGGCGTGAAGATATCAAGATTGAGTTGGTCCTGGTCGAATTGGGCCTTGCAGAGCCTGAAACACTCGACTACGTCGAACCCCGACCACCAACGGACCGCCACATGCACGGCGAGGAAGGCCGCCAGCATGAGCACGGCGGTCTGGACCACGGCGCGCCAGTTCGCCCGGCGTCGCATGCGCCACAGGCCCACGAATCCAAAGAACGCGCCGATGCCGATGAGCGAGAAGGACAACAGCGAGATAACCCCGTAGAACACCCCGGCCGCCAAGGCGCACATCACGGAGCGGCGGTGAATAGCCCGCCAGAAGAGGAACAGCGTGGTCACCGTGAACGGCATGAAGAGGATGTCGGCGCTGGTGGCGGTGAACAGCACGATAGTCGGCACCAACGCGTACAGGAAACACGCCGTGTACGCCACCCGCTCGTTCACCATGTCGCGCACCCAGAAGAACAGAGGAATCACGGTCAGGCTGCCGAAGATGATGGTCGCGAGCGACAACTCAAGCGGACCTCTGCCGAGGGTGACGTAGGACAGCATCCACAGAAGCGCCACCGGGCCCGGCGGATGCACCTTCGAGTGCATGGACAGATACTCGTGCAGCTTATTGTAGTCGCGGAACAGCCCCTGAATGCTGCCGCCTTGCCCGATGTCGTTGATGTACTCGTGCGAGTACCGGTTGTAGGCCGCCGTTACCCCCGTCATCCCGTCGCGAATCATCGCCACGGCGATAGGGAACGCGATGCAGAACACCACCAGCGCAAGCAGAATCCACCGGCGTGTCCGGGGGGCGACATCGCCTTCGAACCAGTTCATGTGACCCAGGACGTGCCGCCACAAGGCCAAGGACGCCACAAACACGGCAACCGCTGGCAGCTGCCAGCGCACAGCCTGCCAGAATTCCGCGAGTAGGGCCGCGAAGGATAGTCCCTCGGCAGACGCCGCGCGGACGAATCCCGCGGCGATCAACACCGCGGCCAATGCCCAGGGAACGACCGCCACGGCGACGCGCGAACGGTCCCGTGTGGCGGAGGGGAACAGCACGTGGTGCCAGAGCAAATGGACCAGCCAGAGACCTACCACCGCCGCCGCCAACTGAAGAGGGCGGCTAAACACTGGGAGGATATAGGCATAGAACGGTGTGGGGTGGCCGTAGATGCCTTCAATGCCGACAAACCACAGCACGGCCACGGCCAGCACATACCACGCCATGTAGCGCGCATAGAGGCTGGTCAGACGCCACCCCAGATGGTGGGAGTTTCGTTCCACAAAGCATTGAACTGACACGGGCGTATTCTAGCCGAACGCGCGAAGCGTGTCTAGCGGCCGCGTGATTCCCTCGCTCCCCGGCCAGACATTCCAAGGACCGGAACTTTGTGCGCTCAACGCGGATAGACTATGGATGGATGCACGCCTCCACGCAATCCGTAGTGGTTGTTGAGTGACTATTCGTCAATATATTGCGTTTTTGCGGCCACATGGAGGGAGTGGTTTGACGAGATTTTTGACTTGCCCGGGGCTGTTCGGTACGATCTCCAGAGATGCCAACCGGGTCAGGCCTGTGGTGTCTAACATAGGTAGGAAGTCGACGGGGCAAGCTGGCCGGGCTCGAAGCCGCCAGCGGCGATAGCAATATGTCTATCGGTGGTGAGTGAATCGATGGCGAAGCGTCCTTATCATGACAAGTTCGGGCAAGGCAACACCGGCCCCTTCCGGGTGGCGGTGGGTGCCTCCGTGGCCGTGCATGTGGCCCTCGTTCTGGGCCTGGGCGTCTTCTTCGCGCAGCGATCCGACATCGTCGAACCCAAGGTGGCCAACGTGAAGTTCTACGCCGAGCAGGTGCAACCCGCGCCGCCGGAGGTGGAACCCGAACCCGAACCGCCGAAACCGGATCCCCCGAAGCCCAAGCCGCCCGAAAAGAAACCCGAACCGAAGAAAGAGAAGCCCAAGCCAAAGCCGCCGGAGAAGAAGCCGGAACCGAAGAAAGAGAAGAAGCCGGATCCCCCGAAGCCTCCGGAGAAGAAACCCGATCCGCCGAAACCCAAGAAACCGGCACCGAAAAAGCCGGCGGCGGCGCCAGCGCCCATCACGCCGAAACCTGTGAAGCCCGGTGTGACGATGAAGGAAGAGCTTCCGAGCGTGCTGGGGTATTGGGGCCGACTCATCAAGCGGCGCATCGAACGCAACTGGCGCGTGCCGGGCGGCGTGCGTATGGGGGCGGACGAGAACTCAGCCATGGTATCCTTCTGGGTAAACCGGAAGGGCCAGCTCACTGGCGAGCCGCAGATCGTGAAAGCAGCCAAGGACCCGGCCATCGGAGTGTCGGCCGTCCGGAGCATCAAGGCATCGGCACCATTTCCGCCGCTGCCCGAAGACTATACGGAGCGCGAGGTACAGGTGATTTACACCTTCGTACCTATGCGCTAACCGCGGGAGGAGACACGCGTGAAATTCAGGTGTTGGATTGGGGTCGCGGTGACGTTGGCGGCGTGCGGAGCCGCCCTGGCGCAGGAAACCCTGAAGGACAACGTAATTTCCAGACCCATTGACGACCGCATGGCGATCGCCGTGCCGCCGTTCGCTACGGCCCCGGGCATGGAATCGCTGGGCGAGAGCATGGCCTACATGGTCAGCTACGACTTGCTGTTCTCGGGCGAATTCAATGTCATGTCGGCCAGTTCCTACCCGGCGGAATTCACCGGATTCACGCGCGACGCCCGGCAGATCGATTTCGCTGCTTGGCGTGAAGCCGGCGCCGAGTTCCTGATCCACGTGTACATCTACAAGAAGGACGGCGCCTACGTGTCCGAGTTCCGGCTGTTCGACCTGCTGGCCGCGCAAGAGATCGCGCGGATGGCCCTGCACCCGAAGCGGCCCGATTGGCTGCGGCTCATGTTCCACCGGTTCTCCGAGGAGGTGGTGCGTGTGTTGACCGGCACGCCGGGCATCGCGTCGACGTCCATCTGCTTCAGCGGCGGGTCGACGGGGGACAAGGAAATCTACATGGCCGACTACGACGGCGCGAACGTGCTTCAGGTCACGAAACACGGATCTATTTCGATTCTGCCCAAGTTCTCGCCGGACGGACGCAAGATCGCGTACATGTCGTTCAAGGACCGGTACCCCTTTCTCTATGTGTTGGATCTCAGCACCGGCAAGTCCTCGCCCCTGTCCAAGAGTGTGGGGTTGAACGTGGCACCCGCGTGGTCGCCTGACGGGTCCAAGCTGGCCATCGCGCTCAGCAAAGACGCGAATCCCGAGATCTACATCGTCAATCCCGACGGCACCAACCCGCAACGGCTCACCAACGACCGGGCCGTCGATTCGTCGCCCACCTTCAGCCCGGACGGCGGTCGAATCGCCTTCGTGAGCGAACGCACGGGATCGGCCCAAGTGTTTGCCATGTCCGCCACCGGCGGGAATCAGAAGCGGCTGTCGTTTCAGGGTGGCCGGTCTTACGACCCGGCGTGGTCGCCGGACGGAAAAGCCATTGCCTACGTAGTGGAACGGCGGGGCGAGGGCCTCGAGCTCTACGTGATGGACGCGGACGGTCAGAACCCGCGCCGCGTGACCGATTCCACCGGCAGCAACGAAGCGCCCAGTTGGTCGCCCGACTCGCGCCATGTCATCTTCGCGTCGACCCGGTCCGGCCGGTCCGAGTTGTGGACCGTCAACGCGACGACCCTCGAATGCCGGCGTGTGCCGCAGCTCAACCTGCGATGCCAGGGACCCGACTGGGGTCCACGGCGGAAGTAACGCGTGGCCCAAGTATGCATGACCCCGGGATAAGGGGTATCCTGACGACAGTGCCTTCGTGCGGCCCCCGCGCCGCGTAAGCGAGCTTTCATGGGACAGAAGACCATAGCATCGAACCGCCGCGCCCGGCGCGACTACCACGTCCTCGAACGATTCGAGGCGGGAATTGAGTTGCGCGGGACGGAGGTGAAATCTCTTCGTGAGGGATCGATCACGTTGAAGGACAGCTACGCCGACGTGAACCGCGGCGAACTGTTCCTGGTGAGCGCCCACATCTCGCCCTACGACCAGGGCAACCGCAACAACCACGATCCCGAACGCGAACGCAAGTTGCTCATGCACAAACGCGAGATCGTACGGTTAACGGCGCAGATCGAAGAAAAGGGGCTAACCCTCATCCCCCTGAGCATGTACTTCAAACAGGGCAGAGTGAAGGTCGAAC
>JAAEQP010000950.1 GCA_024231375.1 bacterium
AGCGTAGCGAGACGGGTCTGTCCCTGGCCTTTTCGCGGGCTCCGCGCCGCAGACTCGGACTTCTTCAACAACCCCGCTGGCCCAGGATATCGCGGCCTTCGCACCAAGGCCGAGACTTCTTCAACAGCCCCGCTGTGGGATTGTTGAATAGCTCACCTTCCGCCACAGGCACGCCCGAGAAAGTCGCCCGCACCAGGAGATCCTTCACCGGGAAGTACCTGAAGGGGAAGGTGTAGCAGACGGGGACCAAGGGTCAGTTTCGGGATGCTCCGTCCAATTCCCATTCAAACACGGGCTCGATAAGGGTGTACTCGGGGACCTCGCGGCCCTGGTTCTGGCCGTCGATCAATTCGAGGCAGGTCTCAAGCGAAGTCCGGGTGTCGTAGCCGAGGCGCGCGAGCTGTAGTACGCTGGGCGCAGTCGCGGGGAAATTGCAGTGGGCCACCACTTCCACATCCCCTGGGACGGACACCCCAGCTTCAACGAGTCCCCGGCATGCGTGTTCGACGAGGTTGTCGTCGCTGATGATGAGGCCGTCCGGATAGTCGGCTTGTCCCACCTGATACATGAGATGCGTCACATTCGCCGCCCACGCGGGAGCGTCGACTCCCACGCCCTGTGTCCAGAAGGGTGCCGTTTCAAGGCCCAGTTCGGACGCGTAGTGATGGAGGAAATCCAACCGCTCGGATTCGATGCCGCCCACGCAGATGTGTGCGATCCGCTTCCGACCCTTGGCGGCCAGATAGTCCAATGCCTTCTTGAGAAAGGTCGTGGGGCCACCGAGATCAACCCGCAAGGTACCCGGAATGGGCTCGAACGACGACGACTTGAGCACCACGCGAGAGAGTCCGCGCTGGGTCAGAATCGGACTGTCTGGAGCTAGCCCCGTCTCGCCGACAAACACCACACCCGCCACGCAGTGGTCGCGAATGTCGCGCGTCAGTCGCTCGTATCCTTCGGACTTCACACGGTCGTCGACCTCCGTGTAGATGGGCAGTGTGCGCTCGGCGCGGGCCTCAAGCGCCGTGGCCTGCCGCATCAGGCCCGCAAACCATTGGCTCCACATTCCCCCGCCAATCGCCTGTCGGAAGGCAATCGCGTACCGGCACAGATGGGGCGGCGCCATCGCCACGAAGGTCCCGTCACTCCCCGGGACGTCGATGAACCCGTCTGTCAGCAGCCGGTCAAACGCCCGCTGCACCGTCACGCTGCTAACCTCGAATTGCTCCCCAATGGCGTTTCTCGGCTGGAGCCGGTCGCCTGGCCGAAGCGTTCCATCCAGGATCGCCGACCGGACGTATTCCACAATAGCTTGCTGTTTCGCGGGTGGCCGGGTTCTGCGTTTTCTCAAATGCACGTTGCGAGACCTCCGCACAGGTGCGCACGTCTATGGCCGCTCTTCCTAGTTCCAAGCTCTGACCACGTTCACCCTTGGCAGAATGTCACGAGTCAGTACTCGAGGTACCCTCACTATTGCTCCCTAGGCGGGTACCCACTTTCCGGGTCGCTAGACTCAACCCTGAAACCAATATAACACACCGCACCGGCATTGCGCTATATTTCCCTTGCAATTCACAATCCCTACCGCTATATTGTAAAGCACCGGCCAAAAATAGTAGCATGAGCGTTGGCCGCCGGGACAGCGCCGAAAGGAACGCGTTGTCTGCCAGTACGTCTCAAGGCGCCCGGGTAAAGAGACACCATTTAGAGGAGATATTGGAATATGCGTAAGAAACTCGGATTCACCCTGATCGAACTGCTCGTAGTCATTGCCATTATCGGCATTCTGGCGGCCATATTGCTGCCCGCCCTTGCTCGTGCCCGCGAAGCCGCGCGTCGAGCGAGCTGCGCCAACAATCTCAAGCAGATGGGCATTGTGTTCAAGATGTACGCCAATGAAAGCAAAGGCGAACTCTTCCCGCCCGCGAAAATGTACTACAACGAAGACCCCTGCAGCACCGCCGACCGCATCGGATGGTGGCAGTATGCCTTTGACGGTGTCTCGGTCTACCCGGAATACCTCACGGACGCCAAAGTGCTGGCCTGTCCGTCCGATTCCGACTTTGGCCTCGTCGAGGACGGCTACTTCAACGTGGGCGGAGACCCCCAGGCCGCCATCAACCCTTGCCGGCTTGAGGACCTCTCCTATCAGTACTTCGCTTGGTACATCAACCCCAACGACATCTTCGCCAACAAGGCCGGGCTCACCGAACCCGATCTCACCACGGCACTTGGCTATGCGAACATGGCTTTCGTCGACGCCTACCAGGAGTTGGAGGAAGCAATCGACGACGAATGGGATGGCAACGGCAACGCCAAGGTCATGAACTCCGACTTCACCTCCAGCGACGGAACCATCACGTTCCGGCGCTTCCGCGAAGGCATCGAGCGTTTCATGATCTCGGACATCAACAACCCCGCGGCCACGTCCATGGCGCAGAGCGAACTCCACATCATGTACGACGAACTGTCCAGCGTGAAGCACACCAACCACGTGCCCGGCGGCTGCAACGTCCTCTTCCTGGACGGTCACGTCGAATTCATGCGGTATCCCGGCGAGTGGCCCATCGCGTGCGGTTGGGTCAACTTCCAGGAAGCCTTCGAGATGTTCTAGGTCTGCCAGTAGACCATGCTCGGTAAATGAAGGGGCCGCCGATCAAGGGATCGGCGGCCCTTTGTTGTCTTGGTCCACTGACGTGGACACAGGAAGCGGATGGCAGTTGTCCCCGGTTCGCCGAAGGCCAGCTAGACCGGATGCCTTGATGTCCCTGTCAAGCGGTCTGCATGTCCACGATCATCGGCCAAGTCAACGCCCATTGCGGCACATCGCGCACCATCCCACGGGAGGTCCGAGATTGCCACCCGCGCCAAGAAGTCCTTCACCGGGAAGTACCTCAAGGGGAAGGTGTGCCTGAATCCCTTCCCGTGCTGTCCGTTTCCTTCGTGGAGTTGTGTCTTGTCTTGATCGCTTTCACTCGCGTATTGTCATAGAAAGACAGTGTCTTCGGTAAGGCTGCATCACTTCTCATGGGGGCGCGTATGACATCAGGTAGTAGCGTTCAGTTTCGGGTTTCTCATTTCACGTGCGCGGTGTTCACCGCGATTCTCGCCAGCGTCTGTTGGAACGCTGCCGGGAGCGACGAGTTGTACAAGCTGACCCCACCGGAGGGCGGCCAGTTCCGCGCTCCCAAGGGGTTGACCGTGATTCGAGGACGCGTGTACTTCGCGGCGGCCCATGACGACAAGGGTCCGGCCATCTGGGCTACGGACGGCACGCCCGAAGGCACGGAGCGCATCTCACCGTACGCCACGTTCAGCGACGAGCAGCGGAAGAGCTACGAGATGCTGAGGAAAGCGATGGAACGCAGCCCGTCGCATAACCAGGAACTGGCGCAGCTGCTCAAGGATGCGCACCTCAATCTGGATCGACCACACAGTGTCCGTGGCGTCGGGGACACGGGGTTGTTCTACTTTGTAAGCCGCACGTACGAAACTCGGTCGATGTGGTTCATGGATGAAAGGGACGGGGTACCCGCCGAGATTCGGCAGTTCAGTGCCGAGTTCGGGAAGCCGGAGCTCGCTTGGGGGCTGCCCGTGCTGGACGGCCGCCTCCTGTTCCTGTGCCGCACGCCCGACCACGGGTGTGAACTGTGGTCAAGCGACGGCACGCCCACAGGGACGAGCATCGTGCGCGACCTGGTTCCGGGACCCGAAGACGCCTTCGTCGCTCGCGACCTCAAGCTCCCGTGGGCTTTGTACCGAGACCGTGTCTTCTTTTCTGCACCGGATGGGAAAGGCACCCCTTCGCTATGGAGCACCGACGGAACAGATGCAGGCACCCGCTTTGTCGTTCGGCTGGTGGACGAAGGCGAGAAGGCGGTACGGCCCGGGGAACGCTTCATTGTGCATGGCGACCGGCTCTTCTTCTTCCGGGGCGGCCTATGGGTGTCGGATGGCACGGCGGACGGCACCAGGCGCCTGCGCCGCGATCTTTCGCCGGGGAGCGTCGTCTCCTGCGAGGATCACGTGTATTTCGTGGCAAGTGCGCCGGGAGAAGATCGCAAGCAGCTCTGGCGAACGGACGGCACAACCGAAGGCACCGTCAAGGTCACGTCACCGAAGCCGGGGCAAGTGCTCGGACAATCGGGCGGCTCCATCTTGTACACGGAAGGACTGTCCGTCTCCGCTACGGGAGGCGAAGGCGCTGCCACGGGACCTGTGCAGGGTCTGCTGCCTTACGACGTGCCGGTCTGGGGCGTGCGCCTGCTGAACGACCGCCTGTTCATCCTGGCAGACGACTATGAGCGGCCGTTGGAGCACAGTCTGTATGTGTCCCAGACGGTAGGCCAGGGTGCACGATGCCTCAAGCGGAACGTCATGACCCAGTTCTTTGAGAATCTGCAGGAACCTATCGCCCTCGATTCGCGGGTGTTCTTCATCCTGCCCGATATGGCGCCGGGCGCAATCTGGGTCTATCGGCACGACAAGGACGCCTCCCCCCCCGAGTGGCCGCGCACGGCGCACGAGGAGGAGACCGGCCAAGAGGAAGCCACGGAAACGCCGACTGCCGGAGAGAACCAAGCAGGGCCTGCCCTGTTCCCGGTCGTGAAGAAAGAGGGCTATGCGGTATTCGACCTATATCCAGGGCACGTCGATTCGTACCCCGGCGCATTCACCGAGGCAAGGGGCCGCGTGTTCTTCCGGGCGCGCACACACGACAACCGGCAGGCACTGTGGGTCACGGACGGGACGCCCGAAGGCACCCGCGAGGCGGGACGGCCGAATCCGTATCCACAGGATGACATGCGCGGCCGCGCGCAGATTCAGGAGGTCACCGCCCTCGGCGACAGCGTTGTATTTACCGCCAATGACGGGGAACACGGCGCGGAATTGTGGTGCAGTGACGGCACACCGAAAGGCACGGCGATGGTGGCCGACCTGACCGCGGGCTCCAAGGGCACGTTCACGCGGACCTCTCAGGGCAATCCGAGGTACTTCGCGCGGGTGGCGAACGAGTTGTACTTCTGGCAGGCCGCGGGATCGGACAGTTTCGCCCTGTGGCGCACGGACGGCACTACGGACGGTACGAAGAAGGTCAAGACCTTCCCAACGGGCGACCCCGGTCGGCGACCGTGGTTGCCGTGCGGCGACCGGCTCTACTTCGTCACGGGTCCCGGAAACGCTATCTCACGGCTGTGGGTGACGGACGGAACGGAGGCCGGTACGACCGTGGCCGCCGAAGGGAGGGGCGGTATCGACCTCATTGCCGCCCTCAACGGACGGGTCTACTATACGGCGAATTTCTACACCCTGTTCAGCACGGACGGGACGGCTGACGGCGTCATCGACCACAACGAGGAGTTTAATGCCGGCAAGGCCGCGACGGTGGGCGACGCGATTCTCTTCTTCGCCACCAGGCCGGACAGCGAGAAGGAGGGCGGTATCTACGTACTGCGCGACGATCCCTTCTCGGTGGAGATGGTGTGGCCCGATGGAAACCGCTACCAAGGCCCTGAAGCCTTCGTTGGCGCGGGATCCAGGGTGATTTTCAAGTTCTTGTACTACGACGCGTACCACGTGTGCGACGGCACACGGACGGGCAGCGGGCCGCTCTGGGAGGGGGACCTCTTCCCGAAAGCGTTCCTCCAAGGCACGCGGCCCGCACAAGTGGACGACGACGTCTACTTCGCGATTAACGGCGAGTTGTGGCGGATTCCCGCGGACGAGGACAAGGCGGTTCGCTGTCTCCGCCCGCAAGTCAGAGGCTTAGGGCCTGGTTCCGAGGCGGGCGTCCCGGATTTCGTCTTCAACTCCATCGCCGCGACCGACGACTACCTCATCACCTCTGGCACGGAACCGGAGTATGGGCAGGAAGTCTACGTGATCGACCGGAAGTAGCGGCGACAACCTGGCCGTCGAGGTCGCCGTGAATTGCGCAGGAAAGGAACCCTCTCATGAGCGGCGGAGCGGTCATCGTCATGAGACAGAACCGGTACATGCGCCGGTTTCGGGAGGCGGGGGCGACGTCGGCCGACCGTGCAGTGACGTTGGACGAGATCGGGTGCAGGGACCACTGGATCTTCCGGCGGATGGTCAGGAGAGGCGTCTTCGTCCACCTTGGCGAAGGCCGGTACTTCCTTGATGAAGCGGGGGCGAGTCGGTTCGTGCGTCGGCGTCGGACCATGATGCTCGTCCTGCTCGCTGTTGCACTCGCTCTCTGGATTGTCTACGGTCTGTAGGGCCACCTATGACGGTCGTCTGCTTTGACGGCCAGAGCGTAGACACATTGCTCAACACCGGGAGACAAGGCGCGATGCGACTGAAGACACCCTTGACGGTTCTGGCTCTAGTGACAATCGCCCTCGGCGCGACCGCCGAACTGCAGAACGTTCAGGTGGGGAACGAACTGCGCATCGTCTACCGCGACCCTCGTGTGGTCACGGACGACTTCGACCCCTTGGTCCGGCTCGCAAGGGACGAACTGAGCCGGTACCTGAACACCCTCCCGTGGGGAGAACAGGCCGACGATCCCGTCACGTTCCTCGTCGGCAGCACCGCCTCGAAGCTGGGTCCATTGCCGGAGCTCGGCGACCAGGAGATCCTGATTCGTCCCGGTGAACTGGACGGTGTCCCTGCTGTTGGTATCGTGGGCGGCAGTCCGCGGGCTACGCTCTGGGCGGTCTACGAGCTTGTGGAGCGATGGGGCGTCCGCTATCTGGTCCACGGTGACGTAGTGCCCGCGGAACCTGGCCCCCTCATCCCCACGGAAGAGATTCGCATGACGCCCAACATGCCTACGCGCTGTTGGCGGCTCGTCAACGACCTCGCCCTCGGTCCCGTATCGTGGAGCCTCGAAGAGAACCGGCGGTTCCTGCACCAAATCGCCAAGATGAAGTACAACCGCGTGTTCCTGTCCTTCTGGCCCGCCCAACCTTTCGTCCACTATTCGTTCCGCGGCATCGAAAAACCGCCGCCCGTCTTCAACTTCGGCGAACGGTATCCCATCGACAACAGAATCCCCGGCCTCGGCAAGTTCGGTGGGCGGGCGGAGTTTGCGAATCCCGATCTTCTCGCCGAGACGCCTGAGGACTTGGTGCGGCGCGCGGAAGCCCTGGCCCATGGCATCTTCGCCCAAGCAAGCCGCCTCGGCATGGAAGTCGGCATGGCCGTGCAGGTGTTCGACTGGCCCAAGGAATTCGCGCCCGTGCTCCCCGGCGCCGAACCGGTGAAGCAGCTCGGCAACCTGACCATCGGTCCGGGCCACGACCAGTCCATGGACGACCCCGCCCTCCGCGACATGGTCGCCACCGTATTCCGCGCCTACGTCGAAACCTACCCCGAGGCCGACTACGTCCATGTGGGTATGCCCGAACACCGCGGATGGACCGAGCAGGCCGAGCAGGCCTACAACGCTCTCGACGCCAAGTATGGACTCGCCGACTTCGGCACCTTCGAGGAGTTGTGTGCCCGCGCCCGTGCCCGCACGTCGTTCCCGGGCGGGGGCGAACGGGTCGAAGCGATGCTGAAGGGCGACCTGGCGTCGCTGGCCTTCTTCGACTCTCTCATCGAGGAAAAGGACCTGCTGAAGCGTCCGAGCAACCAGCCTGACGTCCACCTCGTGTACAACGGCGTTGTGGCCGAACTGTTCCCGCTACTCGCCAAGATGACGCCGGAGGGCGGTGAGGTGCTGAGCTTCGTGGACTACACGGCCAGCCGCCAGTTGAAACAGCGCGACCTGCTGCGGCAACGTCCCCCCGAGGGATTTCCCGCCAACCTCATCTTCACCCTGGCCGACGACAACGTGGGCGTGCTTCCCCAACTTGCCACGGGATCCATGCATGAACTCCTGGGCGATCTGCGCGCAAACGGATGGAGCGGCTTCTACACGCGCTACTGGACCGTGGGCGATCTCGATCCAACCGTCCACTACCTCGCCCGCGCCAGTTGGGACGCGTCGCTCACGCCCGACGCCGCCTACCGCGACCTCGTCGGCGGCGCATGCGGTCCGGCGAGCGTGGGGGATGCCGTCAAGGCTTTTCACCTTGTCGAAGACATCACCATAGGTCTTGACGACCACGGACTCGGATTTGGATTCCCTGTTCCCAGTATGATGACCAAACATCACAGTTCAGGCGGTCTGTCTGCCGCGATCAAGCAGGATCACGCCTCCTACCGCGAAGCACTCGCTCTGCTCCAAG
>JAAEQP010000951.1 GCA_024231375.1 bacterium
AAGCACGTCCACGGGTTCAACATGGACGAGTGGAGCGACGGCAACGGCACCACTCTTCCCGCCAAAGACCCGGGCGCGTTCCAGAACGCCATGCAAGACGCCTTCTACGGCCCCTTGGGCGATCTGACCGTCCCCAAGAACCAGCGTCATTTTGCCACGAAGCGGGAGCTGCCGAAGTACGGCGAGCAGATAGCCAAGCTGAAGAAACGCGGCGGGCGGCTGGTGACCGTGTTCGGCATCGGGCGTATGTGCCACATCGCGTTCTGGGAACCCCATTTCGCGGCGGAGTACAAGAGCGTGAGGGCGTGGAAGGCCGACGAGTTCCGCCTCGGCGCGCAGCTTCACCCGCTGACCATCGAGCAGAACGCCATCACGAGTTTCAAGAGCCGCACCACCTTGGTGCCCACGCGCGCCAACACGGTGGGCCCGGGCCTGTTTCTCAAATCGGACCGGATCATCGGCGGCGCGGACGGCTCCCTCGGCCGTGGCATGATGTGGCAGGGCATGTCGCTCTGGGCCACCTTGCACCACGCGCCTACGCCCTGGATTCCGAGTACCTTCATGCCGACGTTGGCGGGGCGGTTGTTCTTCCTGAAGGAACTGGCGGGCCCCCTCGAGGCCGAATGCAACTAACGTAGCATCGCATGCAATTGACGGGGGAAGCGCCCACGAAGGGTGCTTCCCCCGTTTCCATTTCCATCCACGGGAGGACTAGCCATGGGCGCCTGGGGCAAACGACGGGTTCTCTGTTGGGTCGCCGCGATTGTGTTGGCGGGAGCCTTGGGGTCGGCGAGCGCGGACGTCACCATCGTGCAGGACGGGCAGCCCGTGGCGCGGGTGGTGCTGCCGGAAGACGCCAGCCAGCAGGTGAAGGACGCCGCGGCGTTGCTGGTGTCGTGCGTACGGGAGTCGACCGGCGCTGAGCTGCCCCTGGGCACGGACGCGGACGGGGAAACGGTTATCTACGTGGGATGCGTCCCCGACGGGCTGGACCTGGACCAGGCGGGACTGGACGACGACGGATTCAACATCGCTTTCCCGGACGAAACCTCCGTTGTGGTCCTGGGAGCGACGGACTGGGGCACGGAATTCGGCGTATGCGAGTTCCTGGAACGGTACGTGGGCGTGCGTTGGCTCTTGCCCGGACCCGATGGTACGGACATCCCCAAGCGGAATTCCATTGTCCTGCCCGAGGAACCGGTGCGGCAGGAGCCGGCCTTCTTCTCGCGACTTTTCAGCGGATTGGCGAACAGCACCCAACTCACCTGGGCCCGCCGTAACCGCATGCGGGGCCGGGTCTCGTTTCACCACAACCTGCTCAAGCTCTTCCCTCCGGAGACGTATACCGAGACCCATCCCGAATTCTTCCCAATGCTGAAGGGCGAGCGCTTCCTTCCGCCCACGAACGACACGCACCATTGGCAACCGTGTTTCACCGCACCGGGCATCGTCGACGAAGCCGTGGCCAACATCATCCGCTTCTTCGACGAGCATCCTGAGGCGACGTCGTATTCGCTCGGCGCGAACGACAGCAGCGGCTATTGTGAATGCGGGCGGTGTCTGGCGCGAATCTCAGGCGACAAGAACTTCCTCGACCGGGTCGACTATTCGGACCTCTACTACGCCTGGGCGAACCAGGTCATCGAAGGCGTGCTTGCCAAGCATCCGGACAAGTGGTTCGGGTGCCTGGCCTACAGCGAGGTGGCCGCGCCGCCAAAGGCCGTGGCCGTACACGAGCGCCTTATCCCCTACATGACTTACGACCGCATGAAATGGAAGGACCCGGAACTTCGTGCGACCGGCGAGGACCTCACGCGCACGTGGCATGCCCAAAGCCCGGTCCTCGGATGGTATGACTACATCTACGGGTCGCCCTACTGTCTGCCGCGCGTGTGGTTCCATCACATGGGCGACTACTACCGGTTCGGCCATGCCAACGGGGTGCGCACGCAGTACGCGGAAGCCTATCCCAACTGGGGCGAAGGGCCAAAGCTGTACGTGTCGCTGAAGCTCCAATGGGATCCCACGCGCGACGTGGACGAACTGCTCGACGAATGGTATGTCAGATGCGTTGGAGCCGACGCGGCCCCGTATCTCGCCCGATACTACGCCCATTGGGAAGGGTTCTGGACCGGACGGGCGCTGGAATCGAGCTGGTTTTCGAAAGGGGGTCAGTACCTGGCCTTCTACAGTCCGGGATACTTGCGTGACATCGACCGTGACGAAATCCGGCAGAGCCGCGAATGGCTCGAGACGACGGTGGCCAAGGCCCAGACCCCAAAGCAGAAGGCCCGCGCGGAGCTGATACTGCGCGCCTTCGAGTACTACGAGGCCACGGCATACGCCTACCTGGGCGACCCCGACGCCGGCGAACTCGCGGCCGAATCCGAGAAGCAGGCGCTGGCCTTGCTCGACCGGGCACAGGGCGCGCAAGACTACGCGCAGAAACGGCGTGAACTTGCGCTGGACGTGTTTCCCAACGACCCCGTCCTGATTCATCCATTGACGATCACCCAATACAGCGGCCTAGACGGCGCGGCGTGGGGTGGCGGCACAGCCGTGTGGCAGGTGTTCGAATGGGCCGCCAACGAAGGTCGCGTTCGCGACCGGTTGCACCATCTCGCGGCCGAATCCGATTCCACGACGGTGCGCCTGCAGGCGGAAGCCGTCTTGGCGCATGTGGAGGGGCAGGCCGAGTCCCTGCTGAAGAATCCGTCGTTCGAAGACGGAGCCGGCACAGCCGCGGAGGGTTGGAGCTGGTGGGTGAAGTGGGCAACCGGGACCATGGGCCGGTCGGACCGGGTGTCGCGCACGGGCAGCTACTCGGTCTGCTGCGACGGCATGAAGCGTGGTGGGCCCGTGCAGGTCGTGAAGGCCGAACCGGGCTGCTACAGTCTGATGTGCTTCGTGTACGTACCTGACGATCAGGACGTTTCGTTCACGGCGACGCTGAAGATGGCCTTGCGCGACGCCGACGGAAAAGATCTGGCGTCGCCAACAGCCGAATGCAATCCTGTGCCGGGACGGTGGACGGTCGTCGGCGTTGCCAGCAAAGTCCCCGCCGAAGTGGGCGGGAAGGAAGTCGCCACCATCCTGCCCATCCTCGTCGTCGACGGTCTCGAACCCGGCGAACAGGCGTACTTCGATGACCTGATGCTGTATCATCTGCCGGTGACGGGGCCCTGACCACGAATGCGCACGAATGGGGGAGAATGGGCACGAATTGGAGCCAATCCGGACGTTGTTGACAGGATAACAGGATGGACTGGATGGGACGGGGAGTGGAGGAGCGGGGGGGCCGAGGTAGCCAGTTGCGGATGCCGTGCCCGTGTCCGCGTGTAGGAGCCGAGGATGATTGACAGCAAGGGACGCCTGGAACTCATCAGACGCATAGACTCGTTCCTTGAGGACCAGATTACCAATGACGATATCACTGAATTTGGCTACCGCTGTTCGGAGAGCAAAGGGAACCTGATGAGGTCTCAGGACGGTGCAGTTGCCGCCATATGCGGTGAGCTTCTCCATATGTATGACGATTGCAAGAGCACCTTCACGTTCTCCAAATTCTGCACACACCCAGGAGTTGACGCAGTGGAGCAGCGGAAGACTCTTGCGCATCTCAGGTTGTTCCTCAGTTCCGGCCTCGAGTACGAGTATCCAAGGTTCTCTTGGGGGTGGCTATTCAGGCGTCTTCTCGGTGTGTTCGTGCGCAGTGTTGCTCCGAAGCCTTGCGTGCGGGGAGATGAGGACGTGTGGCCATTCTTCCGGCGTGAAGACCTGGAGGCGGCGAAGGGACAGTCGGAGACGAGAACTGACAAGTGATTCTGTTCGCTGTGGCGCGTGGCGCGTAAGGGAGCCGATTCGCGGATCGGCCTCACTCGAGCTCCCATCTCCCAATCCCCCATAATCTCCCCATCTCCTTCTCTTGAGGTCCGGAATCTGCCGCCCGTACGGCCGGGAATGTGCTACCATCAAGAGGTGGACGGCCGAAACCCGAACCAGGGGGTGCGCAATGAGCGACAAGCCGATTGGGATTGGGGTTGTGGGATGCGGAGGATTCGCAACATTTGCCTTGGGATTCTTCACCGAGGTGCCGGGCGTCCGCGTAGTGGCCGCGTCGGACACGGTCCCGGAAGCTGCCGAGGCCATGCGAAGCCGGTTCGCCATCGAACGTGAAGCGGTTGATGTCGAAACCCTGGCGGCCCTTCCCGACGTGGACGTGGTATACATTGCCACCCCACCGTACCTGCATCACGCGCAATCCATGACGGCCCTCAGAGCGGGCAAACACGTCATCTGCGAGAAGCCCCTGGCCATGAGCGTGGCCGAAGCCGACGAGATGGTGGCCATGGCGCGGGACAAGAACCTGCTTCTCATCGCCAACCTCATGCAACGATACAATCCCCTCTACGAAATGGTGTCGCGCATCATCGCGTCGGGCGCGTTGGGCAATGTGATCCACGGATTCCTGGAAAACTACGCCCAGGACGAAGGGCTGCTTCCGGATCACTGGTTCTGGGACAAGGCCATGAGCGGCGGCATCTTCATTGAGCACGGCGTGCATTTCTTCGACATGTTCGAAGGATGGCTCGGCGCAGGCACGGTGGAATCGGCGCAGGTGACCTCGCGTCCGGGCATGGACCTGGAGAACCAAGTCCAGTGCGCGGTGCGGTACCGCGACGGGGTCATGGTGAACTTCTACCACGGATTCACGCAGTTCACGCGCATGGACCGGCAGGAGTTCCGTCTCCTCTTCGAGCGGGGCGACATCACGTTGCAGGAATGGGTGCCTATCCGGATGGTGGTGCGCGCCGCGGTGGATGACGCGGGCGCACAGGCTTTGCGGGACATGCTGCCCGACGCCGAGATTGAGGTGGTCGCGGAGTATGAGGGTGCGGACCGGTCCGCGCGTGCGCATCAGACGGACATGGAAGTCGCGCAACGGCTTGAGATCCGGTACGGCTTCGACCATGACAAACAGGAACGGTACGGCGAAATCCTGCGCGCCATGATGACCGACCAGGCGGCATGGATTCGCGACCCGAGCCACGAGCGCCGCATCACGGAACAGAACGGGTACAACTCGGTCGTTGTGGCGGAGACGGCGGATCGGCTCGCCCGGTAGAGACGCCAACGCGCCGGTTTGAAGGCGGAGGAGATTCACCCATGCTTCCTCGATTGTTCAACGCGTGTTTGATGAGGCCCGGTGACGTGACACCGTCCGACGACCGCTTGGAAGTCGTCGGCACGTTCAACCCCGGGGCGATTGCCTGCGGCGACGAGGTGGTGCTCCTGGTGCGGGTGGCCGAACGGCTCAAAGAGACACGCGACGGCTACACCGCGCTCCCACGCTATGAGCCCGGCGGCGGTCTGGTCGTGGACTGGATGGCGAACGACGACTTGGTCTTCATCGACCCGCGTCTGGTCGAGGTGAAGGCCACGGAAAGCATCCGGCTCACATTCGTGTCCCATTTGCTGGTGGCGCGCAGCAAGGATGGACGCAGCATCGATTCGGTGGGCGGCGCACGCATGATGCCGGAGAGCGCCTACGAGACCTACGGCGTGGAGGACCCGCGCATCACGTTTCTCGACGGACGCTACTATTTCACGTACGTGGCCGTGTCGAAGCACGGCGCCGCCACGGCCTTGGCATCGACGATGGATTTCAAGGAGTTCTACCGCCACGGCATCATCTTCCCGCCGGAGAACAAGGACGTGGTGCTGTTCCCTGAGCGGGTGCGGGGCGACTGGGTGGCCTTCCACCGGCCGAATCCCGCAACCCATTTCACTATGCCCGAGATGTGGTTGGCCTATTCACCCGACCTGATTCACTGGGGCGGACACGAACGGTTCCACGGAGGCGGCGGCGAGTGGGACACGGGTCGCATCGGCGGCGGATGTCCGCCCTTCATGACGGACGCGGGCTGGGTCGAGATCTATCATGGGAACCAGAAATCGGACGAGGACGTGGGCGTGTACTCGGCGGGCGCGCTTCTGTTGGATGCCGAAGAGCCGGGCCGTGTTCTGCGCCGGTCCGCCGAACCGATCATGGTTCCCGAGGCGGATTTCGAATGCGAAGGCTTCGTCAACAGCGTGGTCTTCCCCACGGGCGTGGTGGAACGAGATGACGTACTTCAGGTGTTCTACGGCGCGGCCGACGCCAACGTGGGTGTCGTGGAATGGGCGAAGGAGGATTTGCTTGCGGCCCTGACGTGACCGAGGCCGCATACGGGAGCGGTGAGATGTCCTTCCTGAACGCGGTGGTGTGTGTGTTGGTCGTCGTTCTGGGGTTCACTGCGTTGCCCGCGGCGGCGGGTGAAGAAGACGCGGGTGAGGTCCTCTGCAACGGCATCCGCCTGCCCGCCGAATGGCCGCCCAGGGGCCGTGACGTCTCCTATGAACCGGTGACGGTTCCCTATCTCGAAGTCCCGCCCGAGGTGATTTCCATCGATGTGGGCCGCCAGTTGTTCGTAGACGACTTTCTAATCGAATCGACCGATCTCGACCGCGTGTGCCATCCCGCCACGTACCATGAGGCGTCGCCCGTGTTGACGCCGGACAAGCCGTGGGAGACCAAGCGCATTTCCCAGGGCCACTCCGCGCCAACCGCCATGGTGTTCAGCGACGGCGTGTGGTTCGACCCGCAGGACGGCCTGTTCAAGATGTGGTACATGGGCGGCTACGTGGGATCGACGTGCTACGCCACGTCGAAGGACGGTATCCACTGGGAGAAGCCGGATCTCGACCTTGTGCCGGGGACGAACACCGTGCATGTGCCCGACCGCGATTCGAGCACTATCTGGCTGGACCACTTCGAAACCGACGCCAACAAGCGGTACAAGATGGCCGTGTTCCTGAAGAAGGCGCCGACGGGGCGACTCTCGTTCTACACGTCGCCGGACGGCATTCGCTGGTCGGACTCCATCGGCACAAGCGACCCCTGCGGCGACCGTTCGACAGTGTTCTACAACCCCTTCCGCAGGGTGTGGGTCTACGGAATTCGCGAATATCAGGGCGGCGGCATCGGCCGGTATCGGGACTACTGGGAGGGCCGCGACTTTCTCTATGGCGCGAAATGGCCCGGGGACAAGGCCGTGTTCTGGGTCGGAGCGGACAAGCTGGACGCGCCGCGCGAGGACATGGAAACGCCGTGCGAACTGTACAACCTGGACGGAGTGGCTTACGAGAGCCTGATCCTGGGCATGTTCGACATCTGGCGGGGCCAGCCCGATGACCGAGCGAAACCGAACCAACTGTGCGTGGGATTCAGCCGCGACGGGTTCCATTGGTCGCGCCCGACCCATGACGCGTTTCTAGGGGTGTCGGAACGCTTCGGCGACTGGAACTGGGCCAATGTCCAATCGGCCGGCGGGTGTTGTCTCGTGGTCGGCGAGAAACTGTACTTCTACGTGAGCGGCCGGAAGGGCGTGGAAGGGTCGAAATCGTCGGGCGTCTGCACGACCGGTCTGGCGACCTTGCGGCGCGATGGATTCGTTTCGATGGACGCGGGCGAGCAGGCAGGCACGCTGACCACGCGACCCGTCACGTTCTCGGGATCGCGGCTCTTCGTGAATGCCGATGTGGACACGGGCGAACTGCGCGTAGAGGTGCTGGACCGGGACGGCGCCCCCGTTGCACCCTTCACCGCGGACCGGTGTTCGCCGATAGCATCAGATGGCACATTGACGCGCGTGCAATGGGAGGGTGACCCCAGTCTCGAACCGCTTGCCGGAACGCCGGTGCGCTTCCGGTTCACGCTCAGGCGAGGCCGCCTCTATGCATTCTGGGTCAGCGACGATTCCGGCGCCAGCCATGGATACGTGGCGGCGGGCGGACCGCGTTTCGCGGGTCCGACGGACACCGTGGGCGCCGCATCATACGGGCGCTAGGCCGTTCTCAGGGCGAAGTCCCGGCAAAGTGCGCATGAGGGCGCGTAAGTCTAGGGCATCCGGCGAGTAACACTTCAGAGGGCGGATCGGTGGACACTGCAGACCACTTCAAGCAACACCTTCAGGACGGGGAATCCCTGCTCCTTCACACGGACACCGACGTCACCCTGGACGGCAGTTTCGGCACCCGGTGGCTGGTGGTCACATCCGACCGGCTGCTGACGTTCGCGGACGGCGGATCAAACGGCGATCCCGAGCACGCATTGTCACTCGCGGAGGTCAAGGAGGTGAAGCCGGTCCATCTCGTGGGCCAGATGGCGCTTGAGGTGGAGATGAACGGCGCACACGCCAGTCGCAAGGTGGAATTGCTGCGCTGCACCAATTCGCTTGCCGAGCGGTTCGCGAAGGTCGCCCAGGCCGTGAACGACGCCCGGAACCGCGAGCGCGCACCGGATTTTGGCGTGCTCGACGAGGAAGAGGACCGGAATTGCCACGAATGCGGGCGGCTTCTGCCCGAACGGGGCAGCTTCTGTCCGGCTTGCCTGAAGAAGCATCAGGTGCTCGCGCGGTTCTGGCGCTACATCAAACCTCACCTGGGCAAAGCCCTGCTCGTGAGCGTCACCATTCTCGTGGGCACCGCGGCCGGGCTAGTGCAACCGCTGCTGGTCGGCGTGCTGATCGATGACGTCCTTGAGGGTGCGGGAGAGCCCGGCTTCGATCCGCAGTCCGGGATGAAACTCCTTGGCCTCATCGTGGCGAGTCTCGTGGGATTGCGGTTGTTTGCCACGCTCGTCGAGATCGTGCGCGGACGCATGGCCGCCTGGCTGGGGTCGCGCATCATGCATGAGGTCCGGTTTGACCTGTACCAGGCCATCCAAGGGTTGACCCTGCGCCGGTACGACAGGACCCAAGTCGGCGCGCTCATGTCGCGGCTCACAGGCGACACCACCATGCTGAACGACGCCTTTATCTTCGTCGGGTTCATGGCACTGCCCAGCGCCCTGCAACTGGTGGGCATCTGCGCCATTCTCCTGGTGATCAACTGGAAATTGGGCATTCTCGTGCTGATTCCCGCGCCTGCGGTGGTCGCGATCACGTGGACGTTCTTCAAACGTATCCGAGG
Source organism: bacterium (assembly GCA_024231375.1). Next base: position 9,013 of record JAAEQP010000951.1, read on the forward strand.
CTACTATTTCCAGTGGTGGCAACGCCGGTCGAAGATGAGCGCCCTGGCCAACGACTGCATCACGGGCATGCGGGTGGTGAAGGCCTTCTCCCAGGAAGGCCAGGAGATCGACAAGTTCGAGAAGCGCAGTTTCGCGTTCAACGTGGCGTGGTACAACGCGGACGGCCTGTGGTGTACGGCCATGCCCATCATCACCTTCGTCACCATGCTCGGAACCTTCTTTGTGTGGTATTTCGGCGGCCTGACCGTATTGCGCGACACGGGCGCACTCACCATCGGCGAATTGATGGTGTTCATCTTCTATCTGGGCATGTTCTACGGTCCGCTCCAAATGCTGACCCGGTTGTCGGACTTCCTCAACCGGGCCTTCACGGCGGCGCAACGGCTGTTCGAGGTTATGGATACGGACCAGGAGATCTACGAGGACCCCGACGCGGTCGCCCTGGGTGACGCGCCCAAGGGCGCCTTCGAATTCCAGGGCGTGCATTTCGCCTATGTGCCGGACAAGCCGGTGCTCAAGGGCGTGGACGTGAAGCTCGCGCCGGGCGAGATGATCGGGCTCGTGGGGCGGTCCGGCGTGGGCAAGACGACCCTTATCAACCTCATCTGCAGGTTCTACGATGTGGACGAGGGCGCCATCCTCCTGGACGGGACGGACCTTCGCAAGATTCGGTTGCGCGACCTGCGTCGTCACATCGGCATCGTGCCGCAGGAGTCGTACCTGTTTCACGGCACCATCTACGAGAACATCGCCTATGCCCGGCCGGACGTCACCCGCAAGGACGTGATCGCCGCGGCCGTCGCGGCGAACGCCCACGGATTCATCCTGCGCCAGCCCGACGGGTACGACACGCGCGTCGGCGAACGGGGCGCGCAGTTGTCCGGTGGGGAACGGCAACGCATTGCCATCGCCCGTGCATTGCTTCACGATCCCAAGGTCCTCATCCTCGACGAGGCCACCTCGTCCGTGGACACGGAAACGGAAGAGCTGATTCAGGAGGCATTGAGGCGCTTGGTGAAAGGCCGCACCACCTTTGCCATCGCGCACCGGTTATCCACGCTGCGCAACGCGGACCGGTTGCTGGTGATCGACGAAGGCAAGGTGGTGGAATTCGGCACACACGAAGAACTGCTGGCCCGGAAGGGCGTGTACCAGAATCTGGTCGAGATGCAATCGCGGCTTTCCGCGGCCACGGCCGTCGGCGGGTAATGGCAGGGAGATGACGTGCCTGTCAGTGACGGGCGTTGGGAGATGACGGATGACGATGATGGAAGGGTCGGCGGAACTCCGGCTCGACTTGGCCCGGGAACCGCACTTCGACTACCTCGACCCGGAGTCTCTTCGGCTGTACCGGGACGAATCGGGCCGCCTCCGTCTCGTCATCGAGGCAAACCGGTCGTATCTGGACGTGAAGGTTGTGCGCGCGTTCCCCTTTTCGCAGCCGGACCAGTTCATCTCCTTCCTGGACGACCGGGACAAGGCCATCGGACTGCTCGAACGTCTGGATGCGCTTGACGCGGACTCGCGGGACACGGCGACCGCCGAGTTGCGCCGCCGCTATTTCATCCCCACGATTCGCCAGGTCCTCAGTCTGCGCGAGCAGTATGGCGTCATCTATGTCGAGGTGGACACGGACTACGGCCGACGTGAGTTTGTCGCGAAAGGATTGCGCGACGCCATTGTCGACCTGGGCGGCGGAGAACTGCTCATCTGCGACGTCGACGGCAACCGGTACCGGGTCACCGACTGGCGGAAGCTGAATACCGCGTCACGCCGGTTCCTTGAACGGGTCGTGTAGCAGGCTCCTTCCAATCAGGGCCTCGTCAGGTATAATGCCTTCGCGCACGAACGGGGTCCACTCGGGGGCTAAGCATCATGAACGAGCCGCTAACGGAGCCACTCCGTGAACGACACGATTGGTTCGACCAGGCGCGTGGCCTTGTCGTGCTGTTGTTGATCGTCTCGATGATCACCAGCGCGGAAGAAGGCAACGTGCTGACCGGCGATCCTGTCCTGGGTCCGACGTTCCTTAGCCATGGTGATGGCTATTTCCCGGGCTCGCCACCCATCATCACGTTGATTGACGTGGGACAACAGATCTTCATGTTCATCATGGGGCTTGCAGCGTGTTGGGCATTCACGTCGCGGTTGCGCAAACGCGGCCCCCTCTCCGCTTGGCTCTACGCATTGCGGCGCTTTCTGCTCTTGTATGCGTGCGGCATCGTTGACGGGGTGGTCCTTCCACTCACCAGTGGCAAGAGCATCGCCTGGGGGGTGCTCTTGTACCAGGGCACCTTCGCCAAACTCGCCCTCGGCGCACTGGCCGCCTACACGGCCGTGTACTTCATACGGAATGCGGACCGGCGGATCGCGTTACCGGTGATTATCATGGCTGTTCACGCAGTGCTCTATGCCATGCCGTGGTACGACCATCATGGATGGGAAGACAACGTCCTTGAATTGCGCTCGTTTCCCTTCGGCGCGGTGAACCTCGCGGCCGTCGCCATCGCCGGCACATGCTTTGCCGACTGGATGCGCCGCGACCCGACAGATCCGCTCGTGGGGCTTCGTCAGAAGGTCGTTCCATGGACGGCGGCCGCGTTCGTCGCGTGCTACGCCATCGACTGGGTGCAACCGGCGATCCATCACGACACGACCACGTCGCTGGCGCTGCTGGCCATCGCGCTGTCGGGCATCATGATCCTGGGCTTCTACGCCGCCGGTAGAGCCGGGTTGCGGTTGCCACTGCTCAGTTCCCTGGGCAAGAATCTGCTGCTCATGTTTGCTCTGTCGGCGGTGATAGCCGAGACCTATCTCACGCTGTTTCCGAAGGAGTTCCTGGTGCGCGCCCCCTACGTAGCGGCGCTTCTCGTCGGTGTGGCGCCCATCGCGGTACTCGGCGCCATCGCGACCTTCTTGGATCGGCGCAACATCTTGCTGAAGGTGTAACATGTCCAAACAGATGACAGAAGATTCAAACGCGCGCGCCCCGGTCGGCAACGGGAGGCACTCCGTCGCTCGATGGGTGTGCGCGGGTCTGTGCGTCGTGGCGTTCCTGGTTTCGTTCCGGTACGCTCTCGATCAGCGGCGTTCGGCCGACATCCGTATGGACGGCGGAAACCGTGTCAGGGGCCTGGCGCGGTCCTGTTGGCTGCATGCAAGTACCCACGACGGCGCGTATCCCGCACTGGCCTCCCCGGACCAGATGTTCTCGATAGGCCCGGCTCAGATTCGCCCGCCTCTGGTAGTGGGAGGCAAGCTCAAACGTCCCCTCGAAGACCCGTACGCGGCCATCCTTGTCCGGCCCCATGACGCCTACAGAGCGTACGCCCTCGAGTCCCTGGCCGAGGACCCGCGGTACTTCTACCTGGGATACGCCGTGACCTCTGAAACGGAGGGGCTGGCCCTGCTCGGAGCGGTCCGGGAACGCGTCGCCCGCGGGCTGCCCCTCACCGAAGACATCCCTGCCCCGGCGGGTCAGGGCACGTGGAAGGGCGATACGTTCCTACGCCTGTGTACGGCCGAGGCCATACCCCCAGGCAGCGCGATCCAGGACGAAGGCATGTGGGAGAGGGTGGCAACCGTCATCCCGCTCATTGTCGAGGATCCGGGCAACTATGACAAGCCCGGCGGCTGGGTGGTGTATCTCGACCGGCAATCAATGTTCGTTCCGTTCCCCGGACCGTTTCCCATGACGGAGGAGTTCATCAGCCAATTGAGAGACGCGCGAACGCGAGACGCCGGAATGTGACCTCCTTGGCTCAACGCCCCTGGTTCGTTTGACGCCGTGAGTGAAAGTGTTCCATCATACGGCTGGTTGCAACGGCGAACGAGGGGCAGGAGGCAGACACTGCTGCCCCGGGGAGCATGCAGGCACATGGCTGATACACCGCCCCCTGATCTTCAACCCGAGCTTTCGGTCGACATCGACTCCATTGCCAGGATACGTTCACGGACTCTGAGCGGAATCCTCTGGGTCATGTTGCCATTGGCGGGAGCTGCAACTGTGGCGGCCTGCGTCGAAGCCGTAACCTCCGCAAGCTATAGCCTGGTGGCCATCTACGTTCCGCTGTACGTGCTCGTTGTTGTGGCGTTTTCGTGGCCTCGCCTCTTCTACCCTCTGCGCGCCTCTGCCCTGTTGCTCGCGCTCTGCATCGTCGGTATGTCCGAGTTCTGGACCTTCGGGCTGAGCAGCATGGGGTACACGTTCTTCCTCGCCTTTGTGACCTTTTCAACGGCGCTGCTTGGATTCCGAGCGGGGGTCGTCGCTCTGATCCTGAGCCTGGTGTTCATCTTGACTATGGGAGCGTTGTACTCAACGGGCGCCATACCCGCCGTCATGCCGGTTCAATCACCGTCGGCTCACGCGCGCAACTGGATCACACCGACGGCGGGCTTCACAATGCTTTCCGCAGGCGCCATCTCCTTCCTCCATATGCTCCTCCAAGGACTGGAGCAGAGCGCTCGGACATCTCAGAAATACCTGAAGAATCTCACGCGCGAGATGGCCGAGAGAGACCGGGCGGAGCAAGAGCGATCCCGCCTGGAGGACCAGTTGTTCCACTCCCAGAAGATGGAGGCCATTGGGAAACTCGCGGGTGGTATTGCACACGATTTCAACAATATCCTGAGCGCCATGCTGGGATACACCGAGCTGGCGTTGCCCGAAACACCTGAGGGCAGCGACGCGCGCCGCAGCCTTGGTGAGGTCCTGCAGGCGGGCGGCAGGGCCAAGGATCTGGTGCATCAGATTCTCACCTTCAGCCGGCAAACCCGCCACGAACCGCGCCCGGTGCGCCTTCAGCAGCTTGTACGGGAAGTGATGGGACTGCTTCGCAGTTCGCTTCCGGCGACCGTCGAGTTTTGCCAGCTCGTCCGTGACGATACCCGTTTGGTACTGGCAGACCCGACGCAGTTACACCAAGTGCTCGTGAATCTCTGCACGAACGCAGCCCACGCCATGAGAGAAAAGGGCGGCACCTTGACCGTCGAGCTTGAGCCGTATACGGCTTCACTTGAGGAAGCCGAAGCCGCGGCGGATTTGAGGCCGGGGTCCTACTGCATGCTGGCAGTCTCGGATACCGGTGAAGGGATGGACGCACAGACGCTCGACCGCATCTTCGACCCTTTCTTCACAACCAAGGAGAAAGGCGAGGGCACCGGTTTGGGTTTGGCCACGGTGCACGGCATCGTGAAAAGCCACGATGGCGTCATCACAGTGGACAGTCGTGTGGGTCATGGGACGACGTTTCGCGTGTACCTGCCCGTCGCCGAAACGCAAGGGGCGGAAGCCTTGGAGACGCGCCGTAACGTACCGCGTGGCAACGGCGAGCATGTGATGCTTGTCGAGGACGAACTCAGCGTCCTCGAAGTGGGTGCGCGTCTGCTGGAGGCACAAGGATACCGGGTCTCAAGCTACCGTTCGCCGGTGGAGGCCCTTGATGCCTTCCGCGCGGATCCCCACGCATTCGACGTTGTGGTCACCGACAGAACCATGCCGGTGATGACGGGCATTCACCTAGCCCGCGAGCTTCGAGCTCTTGGAACAAATGTGCCCGTCATTCTCGTCAGTGGTATGTACACGCCTTCGTCTGCTCAGGAAGCCCAATCCGCGGGGATCGACTACCTGCTCTCCAAGCCTGTCGATCCGGCCGAGATGGGTGACGCCCTGCGACGCGTCCTGTCGTCAAGGGGAAGTTCTGACTGAGAACCTACAGGATGACGCGGACCGTGTCGGAGCCGCTGAATGGCATCCCGTCCTCGGTCAGGCCCGTCAACGTCAGCGTCTCCTTCGGCGCGGAAACGATGGCCTTCACGGCGTCTTCGCTGAACTTGCCCACGAGGCAGCCTCGCGCGTCGGCCTTGGTGTAGAGGGCCGGGATACCGTTGAGTTCGACGCTGCCGCGGTCGACAATGGCCAGCGGAATGTCGGTGTGAACGGTGACTTCGCCGCCTTGGTCGGACCTCAGCAGAAACGTCTGTGGCGAGACGGCCACGCCGAGGGGGTCGTCGCTCCGGTTCCCGCAGAAGGCTTGCTCTGCGACGAATCCCACGCCGATACCGATCACACACAGGGCCACTAGCAGCTTTCTCATGGCAGGTTCTCCCGAGTTACGTTCCGGTTGCCTGGTCCAATCCCGGCAACCTGGATCCCCAAACCCGTCTCGCAAGGCGACTTACGCGCACGGCCGCGTCGGCGAGCCGACACGCCCCCCACGCCACTCCTACATTACCCGTGGGCACGCGCACCGTTACGTAGGCTGGTGCCGGTTGGAACGTGTCGCCGGGCGGAGTATACAATGGCGCTGGCTGGCATGTTCTTGGGTTTCAGGTTGTTGAGGAACTGAGGGGCTTGCCCGGCAGGCCATGGATCTTCACCGAAACCTCGGAATCGGATACGCATTATGCAACGCATCTGTCGATTTCTCCTCGTCCCGGCAATCGTGCTGGTTGGGCTGACGTCAGGACCTACCCAAGCCTGCGAAGAAGTGACCGTTCGCATCGCGGCGTTCCAGGCCGAGCGGAACCAGCATCTACTCTGCGTCATCACCGACGGCGACCCTGAACCGGGCGTCATGGACCGGCTCGACGCATGGCGTAACGGGGACGCTGCCTACCTCAATTTGGAGATTGTCCATGTAGATGCCGGGGTGCCCGACGTGACATGGCAAGAGTACGGTCTGCCGAGTTGTCCACCGGATCTCCCGGTGACAGTGCTGGTCGGGCGGCAAGGATCGTCGGCGCGCCAGTTCGTGCTGGATCATTGGGAACGCGTAGTGACGGACGACGACCTGGCGGTTCTGGCAACGTCGCCGGCACGGGACGCGCTCAAGAAGCGGGTCGTCGAGGACGACGCCGTGCTGCTGTATTCGCCTGGAGACGGCGCAGCCAAAGAGATGCTGACAAAGCTGGCCGCGGACCATACGGCGGAAACCGGTCCTGTGTCGTTGGTGTCCTTCGACCGGACGGATGACGATGAGCGCGTACTGACCGCGTTCGCGGGTGTCGGCGATTCAAACGAGGACTGGGTCGCGGTGACCTTCGCGCGCGGCAAACTGCTTGCTCCCCCGTTGATGGGCGAAGATATCCAACGCGAACACGTGGACGCGCTCCTTCAGAATCTGGAAGCGCCGTGTACATGCATCCAAGACTCTTCCGCCATGGGCATCGACTTGCTGATGACGTGGGACGAAGAATTGGATGCGTTGGCGGCACCCGTGATGCCCGCGCTCTACACGGAGAGCGTGTTCGACGGCACGGAACTGGTGGACGCGGCGGAGACGGAGCCTGCAGCGGCGGCGCCTTCTACTGAGGCTGTCCCACCGGCCCAGCAAAAGACGCCGCCACCGCTGGAGATACCCGAATCGAAAGAGGAGCAAGGTCTTCTCACAGCGATCGGCATCGGCGTGGCCGTCGTCGTCCTGGCCTGTCTGGCGTGGATCGCCTTCATTGTGCACCGTGCGCGCAAGGCCTCCGCGCTGGAGCAGAATTGGCGCCCCCGATTGAGCGTGCCCCGAATGATTGTCCGCGAGGTGCAACGGTCGCGGGTGAACACGCTGCTGTGCCTGGTGACCGTTCTGTTCGCATCGGGCGTCATCGTCGCCATGGTTTCGGTCACACGGGCGTCGGTCGATTCGACGCGCGTGCTGATGCGCGACATGGGGTTCAACCTGCTGATTACGCCGGAGAACGTGGACCCGGCCCGCTACCAAGCCCTCGATTTCGAAGGCGGCGACATGCCGGAGGACTACATCGGCAAACTGGCGCGGAGCACCGTGCTGGCCCAGCATTTCGTAGGCAAGTATCAGAAGACCATCGATATGGACGGCATGACCGCGGTGCTGACCGGCGTGCTTCCCGAGGTGCCGAAGTTCGGCACGGGTAAGCGGCCCATGCCCACGGCCTATGTGGTGCCGCAAGGCAAAGTGTTCCTGGGCGCCTATGTGGCCCGCGCACTGGATGTGACACCTGGCGACACGGTATCGGTGATGGGCCGTCTGTTCGAGGTCGAAAGGGTGAACGCGGAGAAGGGCACCATCCCGGACGATATCCGGGTGTTCGCGCATCTCCACGATGTGCAGCCCCTTGTAGGAAAACCGGGCCGCATCAACGCCATCGACGCCCTGTCGTGTTATTGCCCGGTCGATACGGACGACATCATGGCGGCGCTTGAGGAGAGCGTTCGCAAGGCCTTGCCGGACGTGAACATCGAACCCTACCGCTCCATCCTGTCGGCTCGGAACGAGCAGCGGGTGATGCTCTATCGCCTGGAGCTGGCCGCGGTCCTCATCGTCGTGGTGGGGTCCGCCACCGCCATCTGGGGCCTGACGTACCAGAACGTCCGCAATCGCCGCCGCGAAATCGGTGTGTTGCGTGCGTTGGGTATACCCGACTGGCGGATTGCGGCGCTCTTCGTCGGCAAGATTCTGGCCTTCAGCGTTCTGGGGGCTGTGGCCGGATGTGCCCTCGGCCACTGGTTCGCCGTGACCTTCAACGTGATCGGACGCACCGTGGCGCCTACGCCGGGTCTGCTGGCGAGCGTGCTCGTCGCGGCGCCCGCGGCCGCGGTCCTGTTTGGTCTTCCTCCGATTGTGTCCGGTTTGATGCAGGAGCCCACCGAGGTACTCAGGGAAACCGTCGGATGATTGTATTCGAATCCGTTAGCAAACATTTTCGCAAGGGCGGCGAAGTAATCCGCGCGTTGGACGAAGTGTCCTTCAAGGTCCCCAAGGGTGCACTCGTCGCCGTGCGTGGCCATTCCGGAAGCGGCAAGACCACCCTGATCAACGTGGCGGCGGGCCTGATGCGCCCCACCAAGGGCGCCGTGACGGTGGCCGAGAAACGGGTGGACCGTCTCAGCGGCACACAGCTCTCGGCGATTCGCGCCGAGCGCGTGGCCGTGGTGTTTCAGATGTTTCACCTGGTGCCGTATCTGACTGCCTACGAGAACGTGCTTCTACCGTCGCTCGCAAGCCCTCAGACCAATGGAGACCCCCGCGAGCGTGCGCAGGGGTTGCTCCAGGAGCTGGGCATCCATCACCGCATCGACCACTACCCGGACGAACTGAGTGCCGGCGAACGCCAGCGCTGCGCCCTTGCCCGCGCCCTCTTGAACAAGCCTGGGGTCATCCTCGCCGACGAACCCACGGGCAACCTCGACCCGGACAGCGCCGCCAAGGTGCTTGCGACGCTCGACTCCTGCCGCAGGGACGGGGCCACGGTGCTTCTGGTGACGCACCACCCTATCGACTCAATCCAACCGGACATCGAGTTGCGCATCGAGGACGGGCGGTTGCAGGAATAGGCACAGGCGCGATTGGCGCTGCCCGGGGACGCCCACGAGGAGGCTCGAACACCATGCGAAGCTTCGACCATGACGTTGCCGTGGAGTTCACGGACCGGCTTGGGCGTGTCGCGAACGATGCGCGCCCAGCTTGGGGATCGTTGACACCCGCGGGCATGGTGCGCCACCTGAGCGACACTGTGCGCTACTCCATGGGCAAGGCGGGGTCCGCTCCGTTCTACGGCAACTGGTTTTCGCGCCATGTTATTGGGCCGCTCATCATCCACGGGATTCTGCGAATGCCCAAGAACGTGAAGCTCCCCGAAGGCGCGCCACAACCGGAGACGCCGGGTCCCCTTGAGTCTGAACTGGAGACGCTTCACGCGGTACTGGAGGAATACCTGAGTCAGGTGCAATCCGGCGAGTTCACACCCGCAATCCATCCATATTTCGGCGAGATTGGGATAGACGGTTGGTCAAAGCTCCACGTGGTTCACTTCGAGCATCATCTCAAGCAGTACGGGCTGTAGAGTTCAGCACCGAGGCTAGAAGAAGAGTCCCGAAAACACGAGATAGCACCCGACGATGCCGCAGGCAAACAGGGCGTACCACAGCCCGATATTGCGGTACCAGGGACTTCCCAGGTCGCGGAACGCCGACAGGTTGCTCCAATTGATCGTCACTTCGTCGGTCACCTTTTCGGGAGCGGGCCGTGGCGTGAGCAGGC